>JASJCW010000101.1 GCA_030065265.1 Prochloraceae cyanobacterium | reverse complement strand
CGAAATCTATTTTATTTTTTAGACTGCTGGAGTCTTTAATAAGGTAAACTAACCTCAGTAATTTAGCTATTAAAATATATTAAAACAATTGTCAGCCTCAATTTTAATTAACCTATCTTTTCTTTTCTCTAAACCAACGGGTATTGCTACTTATGCTAGCAACTTAGTTCCTTATCTAGAACAACTCAAGCCAACTCTTTTAACCGCGCAAAAATTCGATTTTTTCGACTGTTATCCTATTGCCAATAACTTAACTCCAGCCCAAGGTAGTAAAGGTCATTTCCGTCGTTTATTGTGGACTCAATTCCAACTACCTCAAATCTATAAAAAATTACAATCTTCCCTATTATTTTCTCCCGTTCCTGAAGCACCGATATACAATGATTGCCGCTACATTATAACAGTTCACGATCTGATTCCTTTGCGTTTTCCGAGAAATTTTTCCCCTTTAACTCTTTACTTTCGCCATTATCTTCCTCAAGTCCTAGATCGAGCAGAACATATTATCTGTAATTCTGAAGCAACGGCTCGAGATATAATCGATTTTTTCGGGATTTCAGCTAATAAAATCTCACCCATTCCCCTCGCTCATAATAACGATTGCGATCGACCTTTAGACTTGACTCAAAAATTGCACGATCCTCCCTACTTTTTATACATTGGTCGTCACGATCCGCATAAAAATTTGCAGCGAACGATCGCCGCTTTTGCTAAATGCAATTGCGAATCTGAATTATGGCTTGTTGGTTCTTGCGATCCTCGTTATACTCCCGAACTTAAAAGACAATCCCAAGAATTAGGCATTCAAGAAAGAGTAAAATTCCTCGGATACTTACCAGAAAAAGAATTATCAATCGTTATATCTAATGCGATCGCTTTAGTTTTTCCCAGTTTGTGGGAAGGTTTCGGACTTCCGGTACTCGAAGCAATGGCTTTGGGAACTCCCGTAATTACCTCTAATATTTCTTCTTTACCGGAAGTTGCTGGAGATGCGGCTATTTCGGTCGATCCCTACGATATTGAAGCCATTGCTGGGGCGATGAAAAATGTTGCTACAGATTCTCAATTGCGATCGCAGCTATCCCAACTCAGTCTTCAACAAGCTGATTTATTTAGTTGGGAAAAGACCGGACTTGCTACAGCAGAAGTGTTAGCGAGATTTGTCTAATAATGCTTCGACTTTTTTGACTCCTTCGAGATCGTCGCGATCTTGATAGAGTTGTCGCGCTTTTTTCAATTTGGCGATCGCTTCTTGAGTGCGGCCGCGTTGTTGTAGAGCCAAACCGAGATAATAATAAGCGGTAGGATTGTTCTTATTTTTTTCGAGGGATTTGCGGTAAGTAACTATAGCATCGAGATAATTCTTTTGAGAGATTAAAATTTCGCCTATTCCGTTGGCAGCTTCGTTTAAGTCTGGATTTAGGGCCATTGCTCGGCGATAATAACGCAGGGCTTTATTGGGATCTTTTTGCTGGTGCCAAATACTACCAATTTTTAATTGGATTAAAGCGTTACGGGGATCTTGTTGTTCTGCTTGTTGCAAATTTTCCAATCCAGCAACAAGATCTCCTTCTTGTAGTTGAAGGGTTGCTAGTTGCAAGCGCAAATTATTATTGGTGGGAAATTGTTTGAGAGATTTTTCAATAAATTCAATTGCTTCGGCATTATTTCCTTGCTTAATTAAAGCCTTACCCATAATTTGATAGGCTTCTTCATTTTTAGGATCGAAAGCTAAGATGCGTCGATAGATATCTATTGCTCCGGGATAATTTCCTTGACGCAGCAATGTTACGCCCAATCCTAAATAATTTTTAATTGTTCTTGGTTGCTTGTCGATCGCCTTGCGATAAGCCGCTTCAGCTTTGAGATTATCCCCAGCGTTGGCAAAACTGTAACCGAGAGCGTAGTAAAAATCGCCATTATTAGGAGCGAGGGCGATCGCCTTTTCGTATGCAATAGTTGCGTCGATGTAATTACTTTGAAGAGCTTGGATATAACCAATTGCAGAAAATATCTTTGCATTTTTGGGTTGCAAACTAGCCGCTTTCTGATAAACGCTTAAAGCTTGAGCGTATTTTTTAGCTACAGTATATTTACGTCCCTGACGCAGTAGTTCGTCAATTTGTTTTGTTTTCCAATTTTGAGATAATAAAAGCTCTCTTTCAACACCAGCATCGGCTGGCGGGCTGCAAATCAATCCAAATATAGAACTACTCAGTAATATAAGACTTAATTTAGCAATAATGTGCTGTGACACAGTTGATTTTCCCTTCGTAGATATAGAGATCGCGAACGGTATTATACTGTAATACTGCTTTTTTACTGCTTTTTTTAATTTTTTTGTTACCCTATTTAACTGTTTGTTGTTTATTGATATTTTTGAGCTTCTTTAGCTACTTCTGCGGAGGGATCTCGAGTTAATTTTGCCAAAATAGAGTTTGCTTTGTCTCCTCCCAATTTAGCTAAAGCTTGGACTAAACGATAACGTACTTGCCAATCATCGCTTTCAGCAAAAGCAATCAATTCTTCAACCGCGCGAGGATCTCCTAATTCTCCCATCGAGCCGATCGCCACGGTTTGCAAAAGACTATTGTCTGAAGCTAAAGCTTCTTTAAGCAGTTCAAACCCCCTCGGATCGCCAAATTCTCCTAAAGCGGCGACAATACTAACTTGAATCAGCCATTCATCGGTTTGATGGTAGATTCGATCTAAATCTTCAAAAGCTTCTGTTAGTTTAAGTCCTCCGATCGCATCTGCTGCGGCTGCTTGGATATCTGGTTCGGGGTCGTTAAAGAGGCGATCGCGGAGTATTTCTAGGGATTTTTGCTTGTTTTCGATACCTAAAGTATCTAATTGACTGACTGCAGCGTAGCGGACGCGAGTGTTTGAGTCAGTTATCATTGGTTGAACCAAACCAAAAGCTGTATTTACTTCTAGTTGGCGTAACTGATTTATTCCTCTAATGCGATCGCCGAAGTTTTCTGAATCGAGCAATGTTTTTACTGACTCGGGTGTTACGCTCATATTTTTTTTAAGTAAATTTAATTTTGCTTAGCTGTCTTCAGCCATCATGCGAACGATATCGCCGCGAGTTAAAATACCGATTACTTTTCCTTCTGAGTCGATCGCTGGCAATCGTCGAATTTTTTTATCGTGCATTAAGCGTGCTGCTTCTCGTAGAGATTTATCTGGAGAAATAGCGATCGGTTTATCGCTCATTACTTCTTTGACGGTTTGTCCGAGGACTTTGTGAATTTCTTTCTCGTGACGAGCTGGATTTTGGAGGTAAATTATACTATCTAGAAACATAATATAAGGTGGCGGTTCTAAACCTGTTTCTTGCCACATTAAATCTGTTTCTGAAATTACGCCAATTAGTTTGCCTTCACCATCGACTACTGGTAAACCGCTTATTTGTTTCTCTGCCATAATTTTAATGGCTTGGTTGAGATCGGTTTCTGGCTCTACAGTAATTGGATTTGGAGTCATTACCTCAGCAACGGTTTTACTCATTCTTGCTGTAGTTTTTTACTAACTTATTAATTTTATTGTAAAAAATTAGGGTAACGTTTCTAGCTGCCCTTATTAGATCGTTACTTTTTGGCTTTTTTTGGCTAATTTAATCCACTCTGTTGTAAATACTTGCGAATTTCACTGAGAACTTTTTCAGGAGATACTGGTTTGTTGAGAAATTCATTTGCGCCGCACATGCGAGCTTTAATCTTATCTACAAAACCGTCATTTCCCGTTAAAATTACAATTGGGGTATTTTTAAAGTAAGAGATTTTACGCAGTTGAGTGCAAAGTTCGTAGCCGTTAGTATGGGGCATTTCGAGATCTAAAAAGATGAAATCAGGCCTTTCGTTTGAGATTGTTTCGACTGCTTTGAGGGGGTCGTTAATCGCCATAAAGCGATAGCCTGCTTTTGTCACGATTTCTTCCATGACGTGACAAATTAAGGGACTGTCGTCAACTCCAGCAATGAGAGGGCCGGTTGTTTCTTGTTCTCTTATTTCTGGAGGTGGTAAATCTTCTATGGGGATAAGTTCTACTAAACCAACTTGAATGTAAGGCACCATCGAGTGGGTTACATCGAGAACTTCTCGTTTCATTTGTACCGCAAGATCTCGTAAGGTATGTTGTCCATCTAGCAACTCTCTGAGAGTTTGATAGACTTGAGCCTTAGTCGTTTTTTGCATTTGCTCGGGTTGCTTGATGATCGGAGCCGTATCTGGATAGCGATCTGCTATTCTGGCGTTTTGCCAAGCTTCCCAAAGTTTTTGCGCTTCTGCGATCGTTTCTTCTGCTTCAACTAAAGCCAATTTTCTTGATAGTGACTGACCTGGTTTTAGTTCGCATTTCACCTGCATTACTTGAGTGATATCAAATAATACTTCAACCAGGGTAGATTTAATAATTACTACTGCTTCGTCGTAAGTAATTTTTCCTTTTTCTACCCACAAACATAAAAGTTCGTACTCCCAGCACCTACTGGAGTCTTCGTCATCGTCACTTCCAGCTAATTCTGAAGGCAGTTCTAATAATCCAGAAGTAATTTGAGGTAAATGAAGTGCGATGTTTCTTCTCCACCTTCTTACGGGATGACTTCCACCTACAGCGTATAGTAAATCGCCCATATGGAGATAAAAACTCCACTTCAGACCAGATGCAGGAGCTGTTACTTGGAGTTGACCGCTAAATTGAGGCTGCTTTAGAGCTTCAAAAAGTTTAGTTTGCTTTGGTGCGTTAAACTCCTTAATGTTGATTGGAGGTTGGTTAGCGGGTTTAGCGGTGGTCATTACCACTTTTCTGCCTTACTAATGTTTTCAAAAGATAGATTACGGGTACTTATTTTAATGATGCTCTCAGCCTATCGTTTGAGTTGATAATTTAATTGCCAACTTTACGATCGCTGTTACGCTTACTTTAACAAAAATAAGAGCCAATTCTTTTACTATTTTATCTTTGTTCGGTAAAAAAGCCGTTCCTAAATCGAGAATTTAGTTTCTTCGCGGCCGAGTCGTTCTAAATTGACTTGCCTGTTTCTTAGAGCTGTAATAATTTGGGCATTAGCCGCAGGAAATTGATATCGATCTATTTCTGTTAATTTTACCCAACGAATTTCGGAAGCAGCCAGGGGAATCGGTTTTTCGGAGGGAGAAGCTAAGCTACACATATGGGCTATCAGAGTAAGATGAAAATCTTCGTAACTATGCTCGATCGCAATTAAAGGCTCTTTTACGGTGACAGTAACGGCTAATTCTTCTTTAATTTCCCTAACTATACATTCAACTACTGTTTCGTTTGCTTCGATTTTTCCTCCGGGAAATTCCCACAAACCTCCCATAGATCCTGCCATTAATCTACGAGCGATTAAGATTTGCCCGGTGCGATCGCCGATGACTGCGACACCTACCTTTTTATGAGGTTTGGTTTCTTGATTCCCCATTTTATTAAAATTTTAGTTAATATCTTTGCGGGTCGCTTGGTTAATAACTTTCTTCTTTTTGCCAAGATTTCTCTAAATCCATTCTTTGCTCGGCATTACGTAAGAAGTAACCGCTCATCATGGCTGAAACCAACAGCTTACTTAGATTTTCGCGAGTCGTGTCGATCTTAATGCCATATTGTTCTGAGGGTAAATTCCCTAATAAACCGGCGATATTTCGCTCCATTAATTGCAATACTTCTTGAGAGTTAGGTTTAGAAAGCAAGGCGATAGTTTCTGGGTTTAGAGACTTGACATATTGCCAAAGTAGATTAGCCCCACTTTTACCATCGCCATACAAGTTATCGGTGCTGAATTTTTCTTGAGTCACCCGATCGCCTCCTAAATAATTATTTTTAAGTAGATAGATCCCAAATTTTTGGGATACTTTCATCGACTAGAGAGCTTTACCCCGTTTAACTCGCTAAATATTCGCGAATATATGCTTTGCGTTTGCGTAGTTTTGAGAGAGCTTCTCTTTCTATTTGTCTGACTCTTTCGCGACTGATATTCAATCTAGTTCCTATTTTGGCTAAAGTTAGAGGCTGTCCGTCGCTCAAACCATATCTAAGGGAGAGAACTTCTCTTTGCTGGGGGGTCAGATCTGCCATTAATTTTTCTAGATCGAACTGCAAAGAAGAGTGAGTTGCATAATCTTCAGGAGACTGGCCGGTATCTTCTAGAAGTTCCCCTAATTCAGTATCGTTGTTATCCCCTACGCGAATATCTAGGGACAATGGCTGACGAGCTTTTTCAATATATTCTCTAACTTGTTTGGGTGTTAGTTCTAACTCTTCAGCTAATTCGGCGATTGTTGCGGCTCTACCTTTATTTTGCGCGAGTTTTCTCTGCGCCTTTTTAATTTTGTTTAGTTTTTCTGTAATGTGGATTGGCAAACGAATCGTGCGGCTTTTCTCTGCGATCGCTCTAGTTATTGCTTGACGAATCCACCAGTAGGCATAGGTTGAAAAACGATACCCTTTAGTGGGGTCAAATTTTTCGACACCCCTTTGCATGCCAATCGTCCCTTCTTGAATCAAATCCAACAAGTCGATATTGCGTTTAATATATTTCTTGGCAACTGAAACTACTAGGCGCAAATTAGCTTCTACCATTTTCCGCTTCGCAAAATCTCCGGCTTTCAGGGTTTTCCGCAATTCTGGAATGGTAACTCCGGCTTTTTCTGCCCATTCAGCTTCGCTAGGCTCGACACCTTTTTCTTCTTGTAAAGCTTCTTTGATTTTGTCGAGGGCGATCGATTGCTGTACCTGCTTGGCATAAAGAATTTCTTCTTCATGGGTTAGTAAGGGTACTCTACCTATTTCTCTTAAATAAGTCCTGACTGTATCTGTTGCTCTTTTTGTAGTCGTCATTTGCTGAATATTTGATATGGGCTTTAATTTTACGGTCACTAGTCTTTTGGGCTTCTTATTTGAATCCCTTGACAATTAAGGCGACAATTGTATCTATTGAGAATTTATTTATACTTGCTTGTTATTGCGCCCTAGTCGCACCTAGCTTGGATAGTCTAGTTGCTTTATTTTTGGTTAATATGACTTAATATTACGTTTAGGAGATAATTTTCCCGTATTTTTGCTTGACTAGCTTTTTGACTAGAAAACAGGTTTAAGGCTCTGCTTTTCAAGCTTTCGCCTTATGTTAAGTATATTACCTTATATGGTTAATTATTGTAAAATTTTTAAGAAGATGGCAAAACTTATTTTTATGTATTATCATATCAAGATCGATTGTTTAAACTCTCTATTAAAAAGGGTTTTAACCGGAATAAGGCTGGTAAACCCTGATACCTTGGACTAAATTGAGTTATTAAGTTTTTGTCAAGATGAAATTATTGAGGTTGTCAATCAAAATTTAACAGGGCTTATTTAAAAAATCTCCAAATAAAACATTGTAGCAATTAAATAGACAAATCAATCTTGCTTTTTAATTATAGGCTGGAAAACTCAGGTAATTCGATCTTTTTTGCCAACAGAGTTAGTGAATACTCGCAATCAAAGATTTACTGGTAAAGTAAAAATCGTGTAAAGGCAGTATTGAGAAAGTTTATGAGTCAAACAATCTGGATTTCAAGACATGGAAATAGGCTCGATTTTGTAGATCCCGATTGGTTTACAAGGGCAGAACGTCCTTACGATCCGCCTTTATCGGAGGATGGGGTGGTGCAAGCAAGGGAATTAGGAGCAAGATTGAAGTCGGAGTCGATCGCCCATATCTTTGCTTCGCCTTTTTTGCGTACGGTACAAACAGCCCACGAAGTAGCTTCTATTCTGGATTTACCGCTTAAATTAGAGGCTGGGCTGTGCGAATGGCTCAATCCTGATTGGATGCCAGCGATGCCAGAAAGAGAGTCTTTAGATAATTTAGCCACAAAATATCCTCGAATCGATCGCAATTATGTTTCTGCGATCGCGCCGGAATATCCAGAAAACGAGGCAATGATAATGCAGAGAACGGCTGAAATTGCCAGACATTTAGCGGCAAATTACTCTGAAGATATATTGATAGTGGGTCACGGAGCATCTGTGGTGGGAACTACTGCGGGATTGCTCCAAGAAAATCCCAATATTAAAGCAACTTTTTGCTGTTTAGTAAAATTAGTAAAATTTGGTGCAGACTGGAAAATGGAATTAAATGGCGATACTTCCCATCTCAGTCAAAAAGAAACTAAAATTCGCTTTAATTAGGGGCTGGCAAGGTTTTAACACCATTTCTATCTAATATTGTTACAGTTTGGTGGTCAGAGGTCAGGGGTCAGAGGTCAATAGAATAATTTTTTATGTCGGATAAAAATCATCTCCGCTCTATTTTATCCAAAATTGACGGCCGGGGTTACAAAGCCTACAAGGATATAGAAGGAAACTATCAATTTAAAGACTTTAATTTAAAGATAGATCGAGTTGCTGGCGATCCTTTTGCAAGTCCTTCTAAACTACGAATATTAATCTCGAAAGATATTGCTGGTTTTCCAAGTAATTTATGCCAGTCTAAAATTAGAGCGATCGCCTTGAGAGATTACCTAACGCGTCAGTTCGATCGCACGGTTAAGCAATTTAGTTGCCATCGAGGTACGGGAAAAAGCGGCTCGATCGCGATCGCCACTACCAAACAAGAAGTAATCGAGCGCAGTTCGGTTTATATTAACGATCGAGATTTAGAAGTAAGATTTCTAGTTGGATTGCCAGCTAGAGGAAGAACTATCTTAGGATTTCAAGCGATTGCAATGTTATGCGAAGATTTACCTAAAATAGTTGAAAATTCTCTCAAGTATGATTCCTTAAATGCTGCTGAAATTCAAAGGCACGTCGAAACAGTTGAAGACGCAGATTGGTTGCGACAACAATTAAAAACAAGAGATTTAGTTGCTTTTGTGGCTAATGGAGCTATTTTACCGCGACGCAGTGGCATCGACGACCGACCGTTATTAGATGATGCTACGGTTTTTCGATCGCCACCATCTTTAGAAATAGAGTTCGATCTTCCCAATTCTGGATCGATTAAGGGAATGGGAATCAAGCAAGGAATTACTTTAATAGTTGGCGGTGGCTATCACGGGAAGTCTACTCTATTAAGGAGTTTGGAATTAGGAATTTACGATCGCATTCCCGATGATGGTAGAGAATTTGTAGTTACAGATCCGGCAGCAGTTAAAATAAGGGCTGAAGATGGTCGGGCAGTTACCGGGGTAAATATTTCTCCTTTTATAAATAAATTGCCCCAAAATCGTTCGACTGTAAATTTTGCGACAGCTAATGCTAGCGGCAGCACTTCCCAAGCAGCTAACATCATTGAAGCGATCGAAATTGGAGCAAAATTACTGTTAATCGATGAAGATACTGCGGCAACTAATTTTATGGTTCGCGATCGGCGCATGCAACGGTTAATTGCCAAGGATAAAGAACCGATTACGCCTTTTATCGATCGAGTCAAGCAGTTACATCGGGATTTGGGTATTTCTACTATTCTAGTTATTGGCAGTATTGGGGACTATTTTGATGTTGCCGATACTGTTATCGCAATGGAAAATTTTTTGCCTCGGGACGTGACTGAGGAAGCGAAAAAAATAGCTGATTCTTATCCTAGCGATCGCCAATTTGAAGCAAGCAAGAATTTTGGCACAATTACTCCGAGAATTCCTTTAAATAGTAGTATCGACCCCAGTCGCGGACGCAAAGCGGTAAACTTAAAAGTTAGAGGTGTCGATGAAATTTCTTTTGGTAGTTTCAAGATTGATTTAAGCTCCGTAGGGCAAATTGTCGATTCGGGACAATTAGAGACGATCGCCGCAGCAATTATTTATGCCAAAGTTAATTATATCGACGATCGCCGCAGTCTTCGAGCAGTTCTCGATTTAATAACCGAAGATGTTGCATCTGGAGGTTTAGATGTTCTCAGTCAATATCCTCGAGGCGATTTAGTTGCTTTTCGTCATTTTGAGTTGGCTGCAGCGTTGAATCGCCTTCGTAGTTTTTCAACCTTGACAAAAAAATAACAATATGATTAGCATAATAATCGTTTCCGAAAGGGAAAAAATAGCCGCAGGAGTTGCAAATCTAGTTAGAGAAATAGCAGATCCAGCAATCGAGGTTAGATCTTGTCAAAGCGATCGCCACAGCATTTTAACGACAATCGATTCAATATATACCGAAGATGAAGTAGCTATTTTAGACGATGGCAATAATAAAAATCAGATTTTAGCAGCGATCGAATTACTCGAAGATTGCAGACAAGATCGAGTAAGATTGTGTAATTTGCCCCTAGTAGAAGGTGCGATCGCCTTAATATCGGCAATAGAAACAGGTGGCAATATAGATTCTATTGTAGACCGGGCAGAACTGAGAATTCTTAGTAAAAATATTAAGCAGAACAAGTTAAAAGTCGAGCTAAAATTATCCCTTAATATTATTGCCGAATTTGTTAACTTGGCTCGTACTTTTCAAGCGAAAATAAACTTAGAAAATTTGAACAATCACCTGGTCATCTTCGATGCTAAAAGTATCGATCGCCTGCTTTATTTAGATCTTAAACAAAACGATGAAATTATAATTTCAGCAACAGGATTTGACGATACTGAAGCGATCGATAGTTTATCAGAATTTTTAAGTAGAAAAGAATTAATTATCGGTTTACCTCAAAAAGAAAAAGAACTGCCAATTCAAGGAATTCCTGCTGTTGGTGGAGTAGCGAGTGGAACGGCTCTTTTTTATCGACCTTTACTGCCAGAAATAACAGCTGAAAAAACAACCGATCCAGCAACAGAATGGGTCAAAATTCGAGAAGCATTCGCTTATGTTAAAGCTGAAATAGAGCGAATTCAAAATGAAAGCAATCGAGATTTTTTTGAGATCTATTTGCTATTTTTAGAAGATTTTTATTGGCGCGATCGCGTTAAAAAATTAATTTTCGAGCGGAAATATACTGCAGCAAATGCTTGGAAAACAACAATAGAAACAAGTTTGGCTAATTACGATAAAGCTATCGATCCTTACTTAGAAAATTTAATAATCGATCTTGGCATCAGAATATTAAGATTGCTTCAAGATAGCAATACTTTAAACTTAGAAATATCTCAGTCGGGAATTTTATTAGCTTACGATTTAAGTCCTACTGAAATTATTCAATTAAGGAGCGATCGGATTGTAGGAATTTGTCTTGCAGCAGGTAGTATCATCAGTAAAACTGTTAAAATAGCCGCCAGCAAAAATATTCCTATGGTAGTAGGTTTAGGAGCAAAATTATGGCAAATTTCAGCCAATCAAGAAATAGTAATAGATGGCTACACTGGAGCAATTACAAGGGAAGCGAATGAAGAGCAATTACAAGAGCTAAATTTTAAAAAAGCTCTGCAAAAAAATCAAAATGAGTGGGGGTTAGAACCAACCACCCAAGATGGATACCGCATACCTTTAATGGTAAATATTACTGGGGTCGAAGATGCAAAACATGCTGTAGAATTAGGCACAGAAAGCATCGGTTTATTTAGAAGCGAATATTTATTTTTAGAACGATCTGTCTATCCAGAAGAAGCAGAACAAATAGCTGTTTATCAAGCGATCGCAGAAGTTTTAAAAAATCGACCTTTGACTATTCTTACTTTAAATTTAATTGATTTTAAAGAGCCTAATCCACTATTGGGATGGCACGGTATTCGTCAAGCTTTAGATTCGCCGAAAATATTTAAAACCCAATTAAAAGCAATTTTAAAAGTTAGTGCAAAAGCTAATATTAAAATTTTATTACCGATGGTAAGTTCGATACGAGAACTTAAAGCAGCAAAAGAAATCATAGCAGAAGTCAAACAAGAATTAAAAGCAGCAAAAATTGAATTTGGCGAAAATATTCCGATCGGTATCATGGTACAATCTTGTGCAGCGATCGTTTCTATCGATAGATTGGCTACTGAAGTAGATTTTTTGACTATTGATACTGACGATCTGGCTCAATATATTATGAGTGCAGATCGAACCAATTTTAGAGTCGCTCACCTAGCCGATCCTTTTGAACCAGCAGTATTGCGATCGATTCAAAAAGTTGTTATTGCAGCTAGAGTTAGAGGTATCAAGATTAGCGTTTGCGGTCAAATGGCATCCGACAGCCTCGGTATTCCCGTTTTATTAGGTTTGGGAATAGATGAATTAGTTGTAAGTGGAGGAGCTTTTTTTAAAGTTATGAAATACATCGATCGCGTTAATTTAGAAGAAGTAGAAAATATCGCCAAAGATCTATTGCAGTTAGAATCAGCAATTACAGTCAAACAATCTATTTTTAATAGATTATCGGGAATATAGTTTGTTTTTAAATTATTTACTCGGTTTTTTGCAAGAAATTGGCTCGCTTATAAATTAAATCTTTTTAATAATTCAAGCCTCATAAGATCCTCATATTTGATTTTTATAATTTTAGTTATGATACAATATTCAAGCTAATGAAGTAAAAATCATTTTATTTGGAGATTGAGATTAGATCTGATTTTCAATCTTTAACCTAACTCAGCAAAGATCGATTAACAATCAAGTCAGTGGCAAATTAATTAAACAATTTAAATGTTTATCTACAGATAAAATATATTTTCAATTCCAGGGTTAGTCGAAAATATTTTAGATATAATTTTCAGCGATCGAGAAAAATAAAGACCTTACTTATATTTTGGTGAATCAAAATGCCGGAGAAATTAATTGTTTTTTTGCAAAAAGAGCTATCAATTTCTTCAGAGTCTATTACTTTAGCACTGCGTCATAAATCAGAAAATGTGACCGATTATCCGATAATATTATGGCAGTATGGATTAATCACTCGAGAAGAATTGAATCTGATTTTTGACTGGCTCGAAACTAGTTAAAAAAATTGCTCGGCGATCGCAAAAAATCAAATTAAAACTTAAAACTTGTTTCAAGTCTGACTTTTTTCACAGGTTTAAAACAAAATCTATCCTTAGATAGAAGTCAAATTTCCCACAGACAATAACTTTCAGGAATATGATGGATAAATTGGGAAATTTGACAATAACAATCAATAAAAAGTTAAAATAAAAAAATTAACGATAATTAAAACTACTTAATATTTGAAAATAAAACAGTTTAACTATTTAGTGGTGCTTAATAATAGTATGTTTATTAATGAGGAATTAATAACCGTAATAAGTAAATATAGATTATGCCATTTAGTATAGATTCAGCTCGGAACATCTTCCCTAACACACTTGCTGCCGATGCAGTACCAGCAACGATTGCTAGGTTTGCTCAACTCAGTGCAGAAGATCGATTAGCATTAATTTGGTTCGCTTATTTAGAAATGGGCAAAACCATTACAATTGCTGCCCCAGGTGCGGCTAATATGCAGTTTGCGGAAAGAACCTTAGCAGAAATCAAACAAATGAGCTTTAAAGAACAAGCTCAGGCGATGTGCGATCTGACAAACAGAGCAGACAAGCCAATTTGTCGTACTTACTCAACTTGGTCGCCAAATATTAAGTTAGGTTTTTGGTATCGACTCGGAGAATGGATGGAACAAGGGATTGTTGCTCCCATACCAGAAGGATATCAACTTTCTGCCAACGCTGCAGCAGTATTGCAAGCAATTCGAGAATTAGAGTCCGGTCAACAAATTACAGTTTTACGCAACGCTGTAGTTGACATGGGTTTCGATCCGAAGCAAATGGGAGAATATACCAGAGTAGCCGAGCCAGTCGTGCCTCCCAAAGATATGTCACAAAGAACTCAAGTCACAATTGAAGGAGTTGACAACCCTACAGTGCTGAGTTACATGAATAACCTCAATGCTAACGACTTTGACGCGTTGATTAATTTATTCGTTCCCGATGGCGCGCTCCAACCTCCTTTTAAACGACCGATCGTCGGTAAAGATGCCGTATTGAGGTTTTTCAGAGAAGAATGTCAAAACCTTAAATTAATTCCCGAAAGAGGTGTCAGCGAGCCAGCAGATGATGGTTACACCCAAATTAAAGTTACAGGTAAAGTTGAGACTCCTTGGTTTGGAGCTGGTGTTGGCATGAATATTGCCTGGAGATTCTTGATTAATCCTGATAATAAAATTTTCTTCGTTGCGATCGACTTGTTAGCATCTCCCAAAGAATTGTTAAATTTAGCTCGCTAAAAAGACAATTCCCGTTCCATCATTAAAATAATCGTTCCTCAAGCTCTCTTTGCTGAAGAGAGCTTCATATTGCGATCGGTTAATATAAATGGTTGCATAGATTTTTAGGTTTTATAAGACAAGTGAGCGATCTTAAATGGACTGAGACCGAGCAAAAAATAGCTTCAGAAGCTTTACAAAAGGCCTACGAGCGAGAAATGGATTCCCTAATAAAAGAAGTTCGCCATCAAGCTAGCAGCCTAGAAAAACTTGACGATATTTGGCATTTACACGACTTCTTGAGTGCAAGAAGACACGAGATAGACGGTAAATATGACTTTAGAGATTCAGTTCTAATTTTTGTCTTTGCCAGACTAGTTAAAGAAGGATGGTTAGATTTAGATCGGCTTGATGGTTTGGATCGAGACAAAATTACTAAGATATCGGCTTTAGCACGGATGTAGGAAATGTGGTGTTATGCTCGACGATTGAATCAAGATTTATGACTGAATACCAAGTCAATTATACAACAGTAAATACGAAAAATTCGAGCATTTCAACAAATTTCAAATAGCTTCAATATATTTATTGATGGTGAGTTTTTAAGTGCTTCTCGTTTGAGTTTAATCGTCTCATTCGAGTCACATTTAAATTCTCACTTTTAGTGTCAGAACATTCAATTTAGAAACATTACAGATTTTAATTTAATTATTTACTCGGGACGGATAGATCGAATACTAAAGTATATTTTGATTGAAGAAGGTGCATCAAACGATCGATAGGAACTTATGGAATCTCTAGTCCAGCCTTATTATGATAACGTCAATCAAAATCTTTTAAATAGATTGCCTCGAGACGCTAAAGCGATCGTTGAAATAGGTTGTGGTGCTGGTGCATTAGGCCGAGCTTACAAACAAATTAATCCACAATGCGAATATATTGGCATCGAGCTAAATCGTGAAGCAGGAGAAATTGCACGAACCAGACTCGATCGCATTATTATTGGTAACATCGAAGAAATCAGTATTAAAGAATACAATATTGCCTCAGAAAGTATTGATTGTTTGATTTACGGCGATGTTTTAGAGCATTTAATCGATCCTTGGCAGATTTTAAAACTTCATGCTGGTTGGCTCAAACCTGAAGGTAAAGTTATTGCTTCGATTCCAAATATAGGACACTGGAGTGTTATTTTAAATTTGTTAAAAGGTCAATGGCAATATCAAGATTCGGGATTGCTCGATCGCACTCATTTGCGTTTTTTTACCTTAGAAGGAATCAAAGAACTCTTCGATAAAGCCGGATTATATATTTATAACTGCGCTAATATTAGTTACCATCGTCCCGAAATTTTTCAACAATTTTTAACTTTATTTACACCAGTTATTAAAACTTTAAATCTAGATCCTACTCAATTTGCTGCCCAATCTTCAGCTTTCCAATATTTAGTTGAAGCAAGTAAAAAGCCGATTTCAATTCGTCCTTTATTTATTAATACTTTAATGATGGCACCCCAAGCCTGCGCTCATATTAGAGTATTAGAACCAGATCGCTTTAGCAATACTCTTCCCGGAATTCGCGCGATTTCTAATATTAAAAAAACTCAATTCAATTTAGCCCAACCTCACGAAGAAAAAGTATTTATTTGGCAGCGTGCGATTCTTTCTAGATCGGAACATTTAGCCGTACAAAAAGAATTGTTGCGTCAGGGTTATTTAATAGTAGCTGAAATGGATGACGATCCTTTACACTGGCCTGAATACGAACAGAGAGAATTCTTTGCTTTTACTAGTTGTCATTGCGTGCAGACTTCTACCGAAAATCTGGCAAATTATTTGCAGCAATTTAATCCTTATATCAAAATTTTACCGAATCAATTAACTAAACTACCCCAACCAAGAAATTACGATCGAGATAATTTAGTTACCATATTTTTTGGGGCTTTAAATCGGGAAAAAGATTGGCAACCAATTATAGAATCGATTAATACAGTTTTAAAAGCTTATCAAGATCGAGTCAGGGTAAAAGTATTGCACGATCGCAAATTTTTTGATGCCTTAGAAATATCTGAAAAAACTTTTCAACCTTTATGCGATTATGCAGAATACAATCGAGTTTTAAGTAGCTGCGATATCGCTCTTTTGCCTCTGCTAGAAAATAGATTTAATAGCATGAAGTCAGATTTAAAATTACTTGAATGTGCGGCTCACGGAGTAGCAGTATTGGCAAGTCCGACGGTTTACGAACCCTCAATTATCGAAGGAGAAACTGGTTTAATTTATCGCAATGTAGCAGATTTTACGGATAAATTAGAAACGTTAATATCCAATAACGAATTAAGAATTGCAATCGGAAAAAATGCCTACGAATGGGTTAAAAATAATCGCATGCTTTCCCAACATTATCGAGAGCGATCGCAATGGTATTTTCAAATGCGCGATCGGCTTCCAGAATTAAATCGGGCTTTGCAAAAACGCCATCCCGAATTATTCTAAAAATAAAAATGCGTGCCAAAATTAGAGATACAGAAATATATTTTGATGTTGAAGGTGCTGGTTTAGTTCCTGACGGGCCGAAAATGCGAGAAAAACCGATCGCTTTGATAATACATGGCGGCCCGGGGGCAGATCATAGTTCTTATAAACCGACATTTTCTAGTTTGCGCGATCGCTTGCAATTAATATATTTCGATCTGCGGGGACAAGGAAGATCTAAAAGAGGCCCTAAACAAACTTATACTTTAGAAAATAACATCGAAGATCTCGAAGCATTGCGGCAATATTTAGGTCTTGACAAAATTGCTCTTATCGGGACTTCTTACGGTGGAATGGTAGCTTTAAGTTATGCCAGTCGCTACCCTGAAAATATCTCTCGTTTGGTGGTGATTGCTACTACTGCTTCATATCATTTTTTAGAGCGTGCGAAAGCAATTTTAGCCCGCAAAGGTAGTCCAGAACAAATTGCGATCGCCCAAAAATTATGGCAGGGAAATTTTCAAACTGAAGCTGAATTAAGAGAATATTTTGATGTGATGGGTTCGATGTATTCTCTTAAGTACGACCCGAATTCTTCTCGAGAAGGTTGGCAAAGAACTATATTTTCAATTGATGCGATTAATGTTGCTTTTAGTAGTTGTTTGCGCTCTTATAATGTCTTAGAAAAGTTACCTAAAATTAACGCACCGACTTTAGTAATTGGTGGCAAAGAAGATTGGATTTGTCCTCCAGAATTTTCTGAAGCTATTGCTAAGGCAATTCCTAACGCTAAATTGTTAATGTTTGAAAATTGCGGTCATTTAATTAGAAGCGATCGCCCGGAAGATTTACTTAATAGTATCGATAGTTTTTTTAAGTAACTATTCTCTTAATTGAAAAAGGCAAAAGAAATCTAAAAGTTAAGAGTTTTTGGAGTTTTAAAAAATACCATGCCGATCGTATTAAGTTAGCTTCCTGGAAAATTAGGATCGAACGAATTAATATTTTAAGGTTATCTTAAACTTTAAAATCCTCTTGGTTTCCTTTTCCTTTTTGCCAGACTTCTTAAAAAAATTAACTAAAAATTCCCAACTCGCTTGAATTGGGAATAACTACTTAAAAAAAAAGCTTAATAGTATCTCAAAAATGCATTTAATAATTGCAAAAAATTAATCTTTATTAGTAGTTTCTTCTTTTGTAGAGCTTTTTGTAGCGCGCAACCCAGAGGTCACTCTTTGTAAGTTAATACCAAATTCCTCGCCACCCCACCAACTACCAACTCGATCCTCTTCCCAGGAAGTTGAGAGAATACCATAACTCAATCCCAATACCCCCAGACCAAAAAAGCCGATGGTAACTAGCAATACTGCCGTTGCAGGCAATTTAAACCACTGATTGATAACAATAAAATAAGAGACAAAAAAGGACAATATTCCCAGAATTGTCGGAACTCCAGAAAATAAAGCCATCCGTTTGATCATTCTTCTGCTAACAGCTTCAGGAATGGCACTAGATTTGCCTTTTTTCCTTGAAGATTGATTAGAGTTTTGTTCTTGTTGGGGTTGAGATTGAATCGGGGGAGTTTTTGGTGTTTTTTTCTTTTTTTGTTTGGGTTCAAAAGGCAATCTATCCTTTGAAGGTTCAGAAGACATAAGCAATCAATCTCTTTTTAACGACGAATTCCAAGGCGACCGATCAAAGATTGGTAACGTTGGGGATCTCCTTTTTGAATATAGGCCAATAAACGCTTGCGACGACCGATCATTTTTAACAACCCAAGTCTTGAAGAATGATCTTTTTTGTTAATTTTGAGGTGTTCGGTAAGTTGAGAAATTCTTTTAGTCAGCATTGCTACTTGAAGATCGGCTGAGCCAGTATCAGTTTCGTGAATTTGATATTCGCTCATTAATTCTTGTTTTTCTTGTTGTGTTAAAGCCATCGAAATCTTTCTCGATCGAAATAAATTTTACAAACTATTATTATATCAGAAAAAAATGAAAATCTAGGTTTGTTAATTTCTAATTAATTTCTTCTTCTGTTATTGGGGAAGGGGATGTCAATTTTTGAGAGCGGCGTTGGTCTAACCACTGTTGTAAAATAATCGCTGCGGCCTGACGGTCGATCGCCCCTTTATCTCGAGTTGAAAAACGCTTGCTGCGTTTTAATTGTTCTTCGGCTTCTACCGATGTCAAACGCTCGTCAACGTATTCTACAGGCAAATCTAAAGCAGTAGAAATTCTTCGGGCAAATTTCATGACTTGGCGAGCTTGAAACCCGATATTCCCATCCATAGAATAGGGAAGTCCAACAACTAAAATTTGAGCCTGTCTTTGGTCGACGATTTTTTTCAGCTCTTCTAGATCTTTTTGCCAAGAAGTACGATAAATAGTGGTTAATCCTGTAGAAATAAGCCCTAAGCCATCACATCCGGCTACTCCAACCCGTTTTTGCCCGACATCTAATCCTAAAGCTGATATTCTGACCATTTAACCGTTCGACCGATCTGTTTTTTGATTATCTTTTCCTGGTTGTTCGGAATTTTGAGCTTGAGATTTGAGATCCGATAAAGACTTCTCGCTAGAGTTTCGATCTA
>JASJCW010000100.1 GCA_030065265.1 Prochloraceae cyanobacterium | reverse complement strand
CAAATTAATTGGGAAAAACTTTTTTCTGGTTTATCTTAAAACAAGTCGCATCATCAAAGCTGGCTCGATTATTTTTATATAGATCGAGCTTTTCAACTTATTAATTTTTTTTGCAAATTTCCCGAAAAGCTAATTTTCGTGCTTTTCTTGTATGGGATTTTTTATTTTTAATTATCAGCCGGAGGCCCGAAACAACAGGGAAAATAACCAGGCAAATCTTTTCCTCGTTATTTCTTGCTCCGTCGCGATGCCTTCCGAACTCGGAGACGGTACGCTTTGTTTTTCCCTGCCTTTGGGTTTAAGATCTCAACCTCTTAAAGGTTGTCTTCAATTGGTTAGAGTTAAATCTCGATTCCTATGAACTGTTGTCTATTGCCTATTGCCTATTGCCTTTTAATGAAAAATATTCAACACGATAAAATTTTCAAAAGATGTAGGCTCGATCTTATTTTAGTTGCGCGGTTAACAGTTTAAAAATAAAATACCTCTGACTGTATAGTCTGTAATATATATCGTTAAAATTATAAAATAGAATCGATCTACTTATTGAATTTTTAGGGAGCAGATCGGTCGATAATGAACAATGAATTATCTCAGTATCGAGAGAAGAAACAGGATAAATCTCCGACTTCTTATTTAAAAATACTAGTTTTTAATATAGGTAGTCTTTACTTGGCTTTGCCAATACAATCGGTGAAAAAAATCGCCTCTCAATTTGAGATTGCTGATACAGAATTGAATTATATTGATGTTGCTAAAGTAGATGAAAAATATATTATTGTTATCGATTTACATAAAAAACTCTTTAAATCTAAAGTAAAGAGCGAATCTAATATTAAAAAATATCTGTTAGTATCTCAAAACAGTGCCGGAGAAGAATTTGCAATTGAAATAGAGAGAAATCCCCCAGTCTTACAACAAGTAGAACTAGATCGGGTGCGAACTTTGCCAGAATCCTATCTCGATACTAATGTCCTCAAAGTTGCTTCTCACGTAACTATTATTCCTCAAGAAACCAAATCAATTACTGTATTGATTTTAGACCCCGATCGCCTTTTACCAGTTTTACCAAATTAAAAAATACAAGCTCGATCGCATTTATTGCAGACTAGATTTGCGCGATCGCAATTCGATTTCTCTCCCTTCAAAAGTAGCTAAATTTGAAAGTCCGGCCTCAATTAAAGCGCGATCGCGAATCCGACAAGAATCGCACAAACCGCAAGGCTTTTCTTCACCTCGATAGCAAGACCAAGTATCTTCGATCGCCACACCCAAACTAACGGCCCGACGCACTATATCTAATTTAGAATCGTTCACCAAAGGTGCGATTAACTGAGGTGCATTCCCTTCAATTCCCACCTTGGAAGCAAGATTAGCCAATTTTTGATAAGCAGCTAAATATTCGGGCCGACAATCAGGATAACCGGAATAGTCCACCGCATTAATACCTAAATAAATCGCTGCGGCATTTTTCGCTTCTGCTAAAGAAAGGGCGATCGCAATAAAAACAGTATTTCTACCAGGTACGTAAGTAACGGGAATGATGTCGGGTTTAACCCCATCTTGAGGTACGTCTACAGCAGAATCGGTTAAAGCAGATCCGCCCCACTCAGATAGATTAACATCGCTGATAAAATGTTCTTGAATGCCCAAACTTTTTGCTATTTTAATTGCAGCCTCGATTTCTCTTTGATGACGCTGGCCGTAACGAAAAGAAAGAGCGATCGCTTCGTAACCATCTGCGATCGCAATAGCGGCTGTTGTCGCCGAATCCAAACCGCCAGATAATAAAACTACAGCACGAGGTTTCATTATTTTTATCTGACTCCTAAAAATTTATGAGTTTGTAAACTGATGCGCCAGTCTGGATGTTGCAAAACATATTCGATCGCCACATTTTGGGATTCTTTTTTGCTCCATTCTGGTTGTAAATACTTTAAAGCAGTTTTAGCGGTTTTACTTGCTTGCATCTCTGCCCATTTTAAATCTTCAGCATCCACTACTACTACTTTTAGCTCGTCTGCGACAGGATAAATGCTCGGATCGGGCTGTTTGAATCTTTTTGGTGAAAAAGTGACCCAGTCGAATTGACCGCTAAAAGGGTGGGCCCCGGAAGTTTCTAAATGGATTCTGTTACCTAATTGTTTGAGGCGATCGCATAAAGGATTTAAATCGTGCATTAAAGGTTCGCCCCCGGTAACTACCACTATTGCAGGATTTGCCGCTTTTACTTGTTCGCTTAAATCTTTTAAGTTGCGTTGGGGATGGGCTGAAGCATTCCAAGAGTTTTTTGTATCGCACCAAGGACAGCATACATCGCAACCTGCAAGTCTGATAAAAAAGGCATTAACTCCCATCCAAGCCCCTTCTCCTTGAACGGAATGGAAAGTTTCGACGATCGGATATGTTATTTTATCGAGGTTTTGAATAGTTGGCATTCTTTTATCTTAGATCGAAATCAGTTTGTTTTTTTGCCTTCCTCCCTCGTGTCACAATTAAACCAGGCAATAGGCAAAAGGTCATTTTTAAAATAGATTTAGAATACTTTTAAAGATAAACTCTTCATAATTTTTATCAGCCGTAGACTGAAGGAAGAGGGAAGGGTGAACGGGCAACAGATAATTAAGATTGAGGGATCTAACAAAATGGACAATAATAAGACCTTAATTGTCGGGGGAGGGCCGGCCGGACTTGCTACTGCATTAATGTTAGCTAAAAGAGGTTGGTGCGATATTACAGTTTTAGAAAGACGTTCTTCTGCTAGCAGTTATCAAGTCGATAAATCTTACAGTTATTTAATCGACGGTCGCGGTCAAAAAATAATCGATCTATTAGGATTAACTCATAATTTAGCTGCAATAAGCGTTCCCACTACTGAATTTTATTTAACTGAAATTAAAACAGACGGTAGCCTTAAAAAAAGAAAATTACCTATAGTAGATCCTAACCGAAAAACAGCTTATTGGTTGCCGCGCAGCGAGTTTTTAAATTTATTATACGAAGAAATTAAACAAAATTGGCAAGAGCAAATAACAGTTTTATTTAATACCCAGTGTCTTGAAATTATCAGCACAGAAAATAAACTAGAAATTGTTGCTAAAGACGCTCGAGATAATATTTTAAAATTCGCGCCCGATTTTTTAGTAGGATGCGATGGTATTAATTCAATCGTGCGTCAAACTTTAGCAAAATGGGAAGATTCTGAGAGCGATCTCTTTACAATGAAAGAATTTTCTTCTCCCAGTGCCGGACTCAAATATAAAACATTAATATTACCGGCTAAATTTTCCCTCAATCGCGATTGCACAGATTTTTCTAACTCTACAATGGCTTATGCTATTAGGGGTTTAAAAACAAACAATACTGTACCTTATTTTCTCGGTTTATTGCCTGTTAAAAATCCAGATTTACCTCGCAATGCCAATATTATCAGAAGAGAAAACGATCCGATTTGGAAATTAAAAACAGGCCAAGAATTATTAGAATTTTTAACTGAAATCTTTCCGCAAATACCAATTGAAGAAATAATATCTCCAGAAGAGGCAGCAAGATTTGTAAATAGTAAAGGCGGATACTTTCCCAAACCTCAATACTGTTTGGGATCTTATTTTTTAGCAAAAAATGATTGCAAAATAGCCCTTTTAGGAGACGCAATTCATTGTTTTCCACCAGATATCGGACAAGGAGTCAATTCTGCCTTAGAAGATATAATCGTCCTCAAAGAAGCATTAGATAGCAGTAAAGATGATTTAAGTGTTGCTTTACCTTTATACCAATCTAATCGCAATCCCGATACAAAAGCTTTAATTGCCTTAGCTCGATTTGCCTATCCCTATCAATATAACCAAGATCCGATCGCGAAAAAATTGTGGAGTATTAATTTTACGATCCGGCTATTATTGAGTAAAATTTTACCTTTTTTAATCGCTCCTCCAGCTTTTTTAATGATTCAAAACGAGCAACTCAGCTACAAACAAATATTCAATAAAGCAGCCAAAACAACTGTAATTTTATCTCTGATTTTAGCGGCGGGCTGTTTGAGTTTGTTAAAGATTGTAATAAATTAAAATACCGCGATCGGTTAATTTATAAATTAACTATTTTATTACGATCTCAAGGTAATGCTCCTCACAATTAACTGGCAATTGAAAAAGGATTTATTCAAAGCGATCGCCCTATTAGTTTGCAGTTTATTAATCTTGCCTCTTTCGGGTTCGACGAGTCAAAAAGATCCCTTTGCCGTTCGAGCCAAATTACTTTTAGAGCAGTTTACAACAACCAAGGTAAAGACCAGGAAAAAACAATACTCTAAATATGCCTTTTGGTACGCCCAAGCATTATTTTATAACGGTGAAATAGATCGAGCTAGAAATGTAGTCGATCTAGCCCATCAAAGAATATTTGAAGACTATAGTTTTTATTATTGGGGCGCGATCGATACTTATTTTAGATGGAAACATTTATACACTGAAGCGCAAAAAACTAAAGCCAAAGAACTTTTACTTACAGCCAATATTTACGATACTGGCAAAACAGAAAATCATCGCATCATGCTAGCAGTGACTCGATTTTTAGCTGCTGAAGAATGGCCCGATCGAACCTTTGCAGGTAACTACAGCAGTCAAGATCCGACTGGTAAAGAGCAAATTCTTAAAATCATGTCAGAATTTGTCAGCCAAGGTATGGTCGAACACGACTCGCCAGTATATCATGCCATGTATCTTGGAGCTTTTCGGACACTGGCTGACTTTGGTAAAGATCGAGAAATCAAACAAAAAGCGAAAATTATCTTTGAGTGGCTTTTAATCAATCCTAGTGGAGAATGGCTCGAAGGACACTGGGCCGCATCGAGTTTGCGAAAATTTCCCTACGTTCATCGTCAAAATCAATATGGTGCGGGCCAATATGGTTTGTGGTTATTTTTTGGCGGTAAAAAACCTCGATCCTTCTCCGTCGAAGCAGCTTATGCAGTGCAACACGCCGTTGCTAATTACAGAATTCCTAAAATAATTAAAAATATAGCGCGATCGCGCCAAAAACCTTACATTCATCGAGCTTACGATCGATGGGGTGGAGTTAGCAACGATCGCTTTTTTAAAACTACTTACATGACACCCTACGGAGCGATATACAGCCAGTTTGAAGAAATCGGAGATCGATTAAGTTGGTCGAAACAAGGTCATCGCTGGGGGATAGTCTGGACAAAATCCCAGCAAAATAGCATTTTTTGGGCCACCCATCCCAAAAAAGGAGTTAAAGCCGATCGCAAAACTAGGGGGATCACCGATTACGAACAAGTATTGCAGCACAATAAAACGATTGTTGGAGTGTATAATATTCCAGCAGCAGATCCTTATAAATACATTATCGGCAAAACTCCCCAAGGATTTACCGACTATATCGATCGCTCCGATCGAGGAGAAATATATCTCGATTACGGTACGGTCAAGATCGGTCTGTGTTTGTTTACTATCGGCCCCAATGGTGAAAGAATTGGTTTTGATTGGTCGGCAAAAGATATTCAATTTCAAGGGCCGCGATCGATCCCTTCAGGTCAATTAAAAGTAGGTTTAGTCGTCGTCGCAGCTTTTCGCGGCGAATTTGCTAGTTTACAAGAATTTGCCGAAGCTTTAAATTTTCAAAAAAGGATTGAAGATCGCGAGATTATTGCAGAGCATCCTCGCATTCAATACACTGACTTAGAAGGTAACTTATTAGATCTAAAATTCGATCGCCATCTGAAGGTCAACGATCGCGATTTAGATACTCAATCTTGGCCTCTAATCGAAAATCCTTGGACTGAATATCCCCAAAAAGGCAATCTCAAGCTAACTTTTAACAATCGGGTGCGCCAATACATATTTGAAGGCGATCGATGGCAAATTAGAACCTTCCAACAACCAAATTGAATAGAGCTTCACCCCTAAAATAGAGATGAAGCCAGATCGATAATTAAGAAGCTAGAGCAACTTCAACCATTTGTTGGAGTTCGCCACTTTGATAAAGTTCGATCGCAATATCCGAACCACCAATAAATTCACCATTAATATAAATTTGGGGAATAGTCGGCCAGTTGGAATATTCTTTAATTCCTTGACGGATTTCAGGATCTTCTAAAATATCGACTGTTCCGTAAGGCGCGCCCAAACTATTGAGAATTTGCACGACATTATTAGAAAATCCGCATTGGGGCATTAACTTAGACCCCTTCATAAAAATCAATATCTTGTGATCGTTTATTAACTGTTCGATTCGTTGTTTAACTTCTGGTGTCATTTTTACTACTTGCTAAGATGGTAATTCGGCTAAACTATAGATTACATGGGCTGGCCGGCAGCACTCCAAGCTTCAGGAGTATAAGTTTTCAGAGCTAGAGCGTGAATTGCTTCTGATGCCATCGCTTCAGATAAAGCACCATAAACTAACTGGTGTTGTTTGACTCTAGTTTTCCCTTCAAAATCAGAACAAACGACGATCGCTTCGAGGTGATCGCCGCCACCAGTCAAGTCTTTCACTATCACCTCAGCTTCAGGTAGTTTAGCTTTAATCATTGCTTCTACTTCTTTGAGGCTAACCATTGCCCTTTCCCTTCTTAATATAGATACTAAGATTATTTTCCCCGATCTCGATAAGTTAGAGGATAATTTCGATTTTTTTTTGTTTTGCTATTTACTGGAAGTTTGGTACGGGGAATCGACAAAACCCAATTCGTACAACTGTTGGTAAGATTTTTTACCAAGTTCGCTGGTCGGGTTTTGGGAGCGAATCACTTGAATTAATAAAGGTACTGATAATTCTGGCTGCTGTTGCGCTCTATGGATTAATGCTAGCTGATAGGTAGCTTCGTCCCGCATAATTCCAGTTTTTAGGGCATTGCTGCGATGTCTTTCGTAAATTGTCGGATCGATCCCGGCAAAACTATTGGCTAGCTGCAGGTAGAAATTGGAGAGTTGGTTGAATACCTGACGAGCTTCTTTAAGTTTTACTGCAGCAGATCCGTATTTTTGTGCGTCAATCTCTCTTTGTGCCTCTTTCATCAGTTTTTCGCCGCCTTCGAGACTTAGCAAACTGCCAGACTTGTTTACCGCTCGCAGTTCTTTAGTATTTCGAGATTCTTGGGCTAAAACTTGCGGCGCATTGACTAATATTAAACTTAGTGCTAGCGATAATAAACCGCCCGTCTTGAGGATAATTTTTGCTAAGCTCACCATAGATTGTTACCTGTTTGTCAAACAAGAGACTTTTTGAGATTCCGGTATCTTAGCATTTATTTTTTATTTTTTTACTTCTGATATAACAATTTGTCAATAGTCCACCCTCGGCCGATCGCAGGATCTCGGAAGGTTAGAGGTTTTAAGTAAAGAAATTAAGATCCCTAGTTTTAAATGAGTCAGAAAAGTCAAGTATTTGAACCCCTCTTCCCTATTCCCTATTCCCTATTCCCTGACCCCTGACCCCTCTTGCCTATTCCCTATTCCCTATTCCCTATTCCCTGACCCCTGCTCCCTCTTGCCTGTTTCCTCTTGCCTCTTGCCTCTTGCCTGTTCCCTGGTTACTACTGATAGGTATAATTATTACCTAATTGCGATCGCAATATAAAATTTTTAAATATCAATAACAAATGAGTAAATATTCTACTTTAATAACTTTATTAAGAGATCGAGCTAACGAACAACCAAATGAAAAAATATATACTTTTTTAGAAGATATCAAAACAGTCAAGGGAACTTTAACTTATCAAGAATTAGAAACTCGAGCCAGAGCGATCGCCGCGCAATTGCAATCTCTTAATGCAGGAGGTTCTCGCGCTTTAGTAGTTTATCCTTATGCTGGAGGCTTAGAATTCATTGCCGCTTTTTTTGGCTGTTTGTATGCTAATGTAGTTGCCGTTACCAGTAATGCCCCTCAAAATGCTGCGGCGATCGCAAAATTAGAACAAAGGGCGATCGACTCTCAAGCGACCGTTGGTTTGACAACTCAAGAATTAATCGATCGATTTCAATTTCTGCGGGTTAAAAATCCCGAATTAGCCCCAAAATTAGACCAAATAAAATGGATCGCTACCGATCGACTCGATAATGCGATCGCCTCAGATTGGATCGAACCCCATATCAACGGAGATAATTTAGCTTTTTTACAATACACTTCTGGCTCGACGGGAATACCTAAAGGGGTAATGGTGAGCCACCAAAATATTTTGCAAAATTCAGAGATTATTAAACAGACTTTCCAACACACCAGCCAGAGTAAAGGAGCGATCTGGCTGCCACTTTACCACGATATGGGATTAATTGGTGGAGTGATACAGCCTTTATATGTCGGTTTTCCGGTGTTGTTAATGTCGCCGATTTCTTTAATTCAAAATCCTTTACGCTGGTTAGAAATCGTCTCCCATCATCGTGCAACTACTAGCGGAGGGCCTAACTTTGCTTACGATCTAGTTTGCCGTAACCTTAACCGAGATCGCCTCGAAAATCTGGATCTCAGTTGTTGGGACTTGGCTTTTTGCGGTGCAGAACCAGTTTTAGCCCATACTTTAGAGAAAT
Organism: Prochloraceae cyanobacterium; assembly: GCA_030065265.1. GTDB lineage: Bacteria > Cyanobacteriota > Cyanobacteriia > Cyanobacteriales > JASJDA01 > JASJDA01. The sequence goes on along the minus strand of JASJCW010000100.1, from coordinate 10,553 downwards.
TTTACCAGACTTTTGCTGCGATCGGATTTCGCAAAGAAGCATTTTATCCTTGTTATGGCATGGCCGAAGCAACTTTATTTATTACTGGAGGTGTAAAATCTGAAATTCCCCAAGTTAAGTATTTAGATAGTAAAGCTTTAAGCGAAAATAAAGTCATTGAAGTCGAAGATCCCGAACAAGGGCGATCGATCGTCAGTTGCGGTCAAGTTTGGTTGGATAGTAAAATTGCGATCGTCAATCCCGAGACGTTAACTGAATGCTCCCCCGACGAAATTGGCGAAATTTGGGTATCTGGATCGGGAATGGGTCGAGGTTATTGGGGCCAAGAGCAAAAAACCACCGAGACTTTTGAGGCTTTCATTCAACCTACTGGTGTCGGCCCTTTTTTACGCACCGGAGATTTAGGATTTTTAGCAAATGGAGAATTATTTATTACGGGTCGCCTCAAAGATGTAATGATATTGTGGGGACGCTACCAGTATCCCCAGTACATAGAACAAACAATCGAAAAATGTCATCCAGCACTGCGATCTAATTGTAGTGCTGTTTTTTCTATTCAAGTTAAAGATGAAGAATGTTTAGCGATCGCTGTAGAAGTTGAAAGGACTCATTTACGCAATTTAAATGTCCGTGAAATAGTGACCGCTATCTGTCAAACTGTCATTCAAGAACATACAATCGAAGTCCGGGCCGTAGCACTATTAAAAACAGGAACTATTCCCAAAACTTCGAGCGGAAAAATTCAGCGCAGCTCTTGTAAAGCAATGTTTTTAGAAAATAAATTAGATTTAGTCGGTCAGTGGCAAAATTTTTAATACCAATTCTGTAGAATGATTTTGAGGAATTGGTGTAATTTGCTGCGCGAAAAAAAAAAATAAAGTTAAAAAATCAATTAAGCTTTTTAACTAAAATCAATCTAAATTTTTTGATTAAGGTTTTCTTCTCCCGCGAGAACCTTCCAATCTAGTCACGCACATTGATAAACTGGTTTTCATCAATTTAAATGATTTTGCCAAACGACCTACTTCGTCGGTTGAATTAGTATCAAAATCAGCTTCCATGTGACCGGTGCTTAAAGCTTGTGCGACTCGGCTCATTCTTGTGAGCGGTTTAACCACATAGTTTTTGAGCCAAAGATTTACTAGTAAAACCACAAAGGTAAATACCATGATGACAATGCTCATCACCATAATAAAAGATTGGCGCGCTCTTTGAAAAACTTCATTTGCAGGAACGTAAATAATTTTAGTAGCAACAATTTCATTTAATTTCCAACCAAAACCTTTTGTTTTTCCGTAGCGCGCGAGCATTCCCGGTGGTGCTTTTTCTGGGGTACTGTGGCATTCTAAACAGCTACTTTTAGTCACTGCTAAAGGTTCGGCAATACAGAAATAGGGGATATTGTTTTGCAAACAACTTCCGCTCCAATCTTTTTGCGTGCTATCTTTTCGGAAAGATTTAATAATTTCTGTTTCAAATTCTGTGGCGAGATCGCTGCTAATTCTCGGATTAATTGCTGCTTCTTTATAGACGTAATTTTCTCCTGAATAGTCTTCTCTAAATATTTTGAATACTTCTGCTGCTGCGTAAGCGGGAATAGTCTGGGGTAAGAATTCTTCTTCTGAACTTTTTCTGTCTAGTTCTGGTGCAATTTGATTGTGAGTGTAATCGCGCACCGAACTCATGGTTTTTAGCAATACTTTTGCTTCGGAAGATATTTGATGCTCTGCATTATTTTGTAAAACAAAATAGACGGCAGAACCTGAAAAAATCAAGCCACCTAGAAAAGTTACTGTTAGTATTACAGTTAACTTTTTACCTAAGTTTAAGTCTTTAAATTTTGTTAACATTACCTAGCTAGTTTAACCCTAATTTACTAAAAGTTTTGTCTATATTTATAGAGGCTTTTCTGCGTAATTTTACCTAGCATTAGCTTTTTTTTATCTCGTTAAAAGATTTAATAATCTATGTAAATTTCAATTGATTAAAGATTTAATATCAATTCTGTTTAGAGTTGCTACACTTGGGTGAGGAAAGGCAACAGGCAAGAGGCAACAGGCAAGAGGTAATGGACAATAGATTCGGAAAATCAATCTGTAGGATTATTTTGCGGAATTGGTATAACAATATTAATTTTATTGGAAAAGAGCAATAAAGTTCGATTCGATACTGTTTTTTAAAAAAGCTATTTTTATAAAAAAAATTGTTTGTTAAGAGCAACAAAATGCTCGATAACAAACAGTAGTTTAAGATATATTTTGTTTGATGTGAATTAGAAATATTCGCTAATTAATCTGCCAATCTATCGACGGATACGGCTAATTTTTTACCTAATTTAAGCAAAGGACGGAGATCGGACGCATCCCAAGGACAAAGATCGACAACACTTCGCTCGCTGGCACAATTAGGTAAAATCCGAGTCAGAAAACAATGACAGTATAATTCCTGAGCGCGATCCAAACATAAATCGGGATGTAATTTGCGGGCGATGTCGATCGCTCTTTCTAAAAGAGCTAAATCCGATTCTAAATTAACAGAATTGGCATCGTAAAGAATTTGCCACAACCAGCGCAAAATCGACTTTTCTAAAATCACTTTAGCTTCAACAATTTTCAACTGATTGTCAACTAGATCGGCTTCTATAGCGATTTCTTCTAATTCTGAGAGTACCCCATCGATTTCGCGATCGCGATTTTCATTTTCTCGCAAATGCAACTCTAATAAACCTTCTAAAACCCGAGTGTGATTCAAACAGCGATGAGACAGAGCAACTGTAGCCGCTACTTGCAATTCTTGAGGTACAGGTAAATTATCTCGCAAAAAAGTGACAATAATGCTGTAATTTTCGCGATAAACTTGGGTGTAAAGTCGATCCAATCTTAATTTAGTTTGTTCGACCAACTGCTCCATAATACTGCTTCTTTGCTCTGCAAATAAATCTTGCAAACCAAAATGGCGATCGCCGAATAACTTAGTCATGGCTAACATCACTTTAGCCGCGCTAGCAGTTTCTAGAGCGATAAATAATTTATCTTTGAGTCGGCGATAAGCGCGGCGATCGGCAAAAGGCTGAATGCAACAATGGAAGTCCCAACCACCGAGGTGCAAAACACCAAAGACGAAGTGAGTGCTTTCCCAAGTAATTTCAGAAGTCAGACGTACTTGACCCACTGCTAGGGTAATTGCCCCGATTTCTTGCTTTTGATAGTCTAACTGCATCGTATCGTAGCAGTAAACTTTTTCTTGTTGCGCGTAATTAGTAAATAGAGAACTAATTGCGTAGTGGGCTGCTACTTGCTCGAAACCAATTTGAGAAGATACTACCAATTGTCGGTAAACTTCTGCACCGTTGCCAAATTTTTTGACGTTACTCGGTGCTGCTTCGAGACGAGTCACGAATTCTTGTTCTAAATGTATTCCAGCAACATCTCCAGCTAATTCGATCGCCCGGGCTGCATAACGTAAAATTTGCACTCCTTCGGGTCGAGAAATTTCTTCAAAAAACCAGCCGCAACTAGTGTACATTAACAAAGCATGACGCTGCATTTCCAAAAGTCGCAAAGCATCAATTTTTTCTCCTGAAGTTAATTGACGGCATTGCTGGCTAGAAAAGAAGCGATCTACAGATTCTGGCGATCTATCTCTAATTGCGTTAACGTATTTATTTCTGGCTAACCAAGGATCGCGGAAAAATTTGTAGCCGGTATCTTCGTAAACTTGAATTAATTCGTCTCGCAACCAGTCGAGAGTTTCTCTAAGGGGTTTGCGCCATAATTGATGCCATTCGCCGCCACCACCGCAACCGCAGTCATCTTGCCAGCGATCGACTCCGTGCATGCAACTCCAAGCGGTAACTGGTTTTAATTCTACTTCCCAAGTGGGGGGGTTAATGCTGAGATAATGGGCGTAATTGGTAATTTGCCAACCTTGACGGGGGAATTCGCTCGTAAAAGCGTAAGCCAGACATTTATCTGTGTCTTTTTTATGATGGCCGAAAGTTTCACCGTCGGTTGCTACGTTAATTAATTGGGATTTTTTACCGCTTCCGATCGCTAAATTCAATCTGGTAATCAAGTTATCCGTACTGCCTAAGACTTCTCCAAAGCCCATTTCGCCCGAGATCGGGCCGTCGTAAAAGAATATATCAATGTATTGGGTTTCGTCGATAAAACAGCGATAGGGGCGGGTCGGATCGATTTGCGCGCCGCCAACGGAATGCCATTCGGGAGCTGGATCGGCCGCGCTGGGGAGAGGGCGACATTTTTCTGCTTGGGATGGTGCGAGAATTATGAAGCGAATGCCGCGATCGCTCAGGACTTTGAGGGTGGGATAGTCTACGGCGGTTTCTGCAAGCCACATTCCTTCGGGGTCGCGTCCGAAGCGAGATTTAAAATCTTCGATTCCCCAAACAATTTGGGTGTCTTTATCTCTTGGGTTGGCTAGGGGCAAGATAATGTGGTTATAAACTTGGGCGATCGCGTTGCCGTGTCCTCCGAGTCGCAAACAACTTTGACGGTCTGCTTCAATAATCCTTTGATAAACTTCGATGTCGTAGTTTTCTAACCAAGACATTAAAGTGGGGCCGATATTAAAGCTCAAATATTCAAAGTTATTGACTATTTTGATTACTTCGCCTTTTTCGTTAAAAATTCTCGAAAATGCATTGGGACGATAGCATTCGTGGTAAATTCTCTCGTTCCAGTCTTTAAAGGGACGGGCCGATGGTTGTCTTTCGATCGTATCTAAATAGGGGTTTTCTCTTGGCGGCTGATAGAAGTGACCGTGAACTGTAACGTAAATACCGCTAGCTTGTTTTGTCACATCTGCAGGTGTTTCAGGAATTTCTGTCAATTTTCCTAAAATCTCGCTAGGATTATTTTCCATCATAAAATTAATTTTTTACTTCTTCTTTTACTTCGATCGAGTTTAAGTATTAAAGGTTGTCAATATTTCGGTACGAACTGACTGTTGAAGAGAGATTTTATTGACATTGCAGCAAGCCAAATTAGTTGAATTTTTGGCAGCTTTTACGAAAACAGATAGAAAGCAAACATGTAAATTACCTCTTAATTTTATGTGAGATTGCAACTATTTTTGCTTAATTTAACAGCTTATTAATATTTTTCGCCCTCAAGAGAACAAGAGGAAAGAGAAATTGAATTTTAATTTCGCGCTTTAATCTCTTCCCTCTTGAGTGATTAATTATCCTTTACTTTTGCGAAGGTGTTCTAAAATTTGCTTTTGACGGTCTTGAGAACTGACAGAAAGTTCGCCAAAATTAACACTAGTTTTTTTGAGGTGTTCCATGACTCTTCTTTGACGCGGATCTGCTGCTTTAAACTGCTCGGGTTTGGTTACTGGAGTTGGAGGCTGAGGGGCCGGGGTTGCTGCTTCGACTGGAGTTGGAGGTTGAGGGGCCGGGGTTGCTGCTTCGACTGGAGTTGGAGGCTGAGGCTCGGGTTTGGTTACTGGAGTTGGAGGTTGAGGGGCCGGGGTTACTGCTTCGACTGGTGGAGTTTTCCTAGTTGGTGGAGTGGGTAGAGAAGATCTTTGGGGAGGGGCCGGAGGTGCTTGTCTGGTTTTGACGATCGAATATAGTGATTCATCGCCGGAAGTTGCTTTAAGGTGTTCTTGAATGCGTTTTTTGCGCTCGTCGGTTGTCATAGTAATGTTTTAGGCTCAATTTCCCTATATTTTTGTAACTAAGTTTTATTTTGACCGATTTTGTATCCCCAGGTCGAGACAAATTAGAAAGCGATCGTGCATTATGTTAAATGTGAAAGCCTATTTCAAAGAATGGAAATAAATTAAAATAGATGCTCAGCAAAAATACTTTCTTTTTTATTTTGTTGGTCTTTATCCCCGTTTCTGTTGCCGCTCAATTTTTAGATTGGGGATCGACAGTAGTATTTATTACGGCTGGATTGGCTATAGTCCCGCTAGCTGCTTTTATGGGGACTGCTACAGAAGAAATTGCTATAGTTGTCGGGCCTAACTTGGGAGGGCTGTTAAACGCTACTTTTGGTAATGCTACTGAATTAATTCTTGCTTTTATCGCCTTGAAGGCCGGTTTAATTGGAGTAGTTAAAGCAACAATTACCGGCTCGATTATCGGTAATTTATTACTAGTAATGGGTTTTGCAATGCTTTTAGGAGGATTGCGCTATAAAGAACAAGATTTTCAGGCGACTGCGGCCCAAATGAACGGCTCGCTGATGAATTTAGCAGTAATTGCGCTGCTTTTACCTACGGCTGTACAATATACTTCTACCGGGATCGATCCGATTATTCTGCAAAAATTGTCGATCGCAGTAGCAATAGTTTTAATTTTTGTTTACGCCCTAACTTTACTTTTTTCGATGAAAACTCATGCCTATTTATACGATGTGGGTTTAGCAGAATTCGAGCAAGAAGATACGGGGGAAGCAAAGCAATCGGAACATGGCGCAGAAAAACCAAATCTTTTCTTGTGGATCGGAGTTTTGTTAATCGTCACTCTTGGCGTAGCAGTAGAATCTGAATTATTGGTAGATTCTCTAGAAGAAGCTACTTCTAGCTTGGGATTAACCGCTTTGTTTACTGGTGTAATTTTGTTACCAATCATCGGTAATGCGGCCGAACACGCTACTGCTGTTACTGTGGCCATGAAAAATAAAATGGATCTGTCTTTGTCGGTGGCCGTGGGTTCGAGTTTGCAAATTGCTCTATTTGTCGCACCAGTATTAGTTTTAGCTGGTTGGGCGATCGGTCAGCCGATGGATCTCAATTTCAATCCTTTTGAGTTAGTCGCTGTTGCGGTGGCAGTGTTAATTATTAATTCGATCGGAGCGGATGGCAAATCTAATTGGCTCGAGGGTAGTTTGCTTTTAGCCACTTATACGGTTTTAGCTTTAGCATTTTACTACCATCCAGTGATTAAAGGTTTAGCTTAAAGGAGGGCAGAAGGCTAAAGTTAACTTTTAACTTCAGAAATTTAATGCTTCTGCCTTGAAAATTGTTTAATTTGAGAAATCAAGAGGTTTAATCCCGGCAAGATCCAAGATTTGGGGGATTAAATCTTCTCTTTTTACTGCCATCATATGAACTCCTTGACACAGTTCTCGGGCTAATTTTACTTGTTCGGCGGCAATTTTCATCCCTTCTTGTAAAGGCTCTTTTGCTGCGGCTAAACGTTGAATAATCTCTTCAGGAATGTTAACTCCGGGAACGTTGCGATCGATAAATTGGGCGTTTTTAGCAGATTTGAGCAGAAAAATCCCGGCTAAAATTGGTTTATCGCTAATCGAAGCGATTTGATTCATGAATTTATCTAATTTGTCAAAATCAGTAATCAATTGACTTTGAAAGAACTGCGCTCCGGCTGCGATTTTCTTTTCAAAACGACTTTGCAAACCCGACCAACTTTTATGCTGGGGATCGACGGCCGCACCCGGAAAGAGATCGGTAGGGCCGTCTGGTAAAGGGCGATCGTTAGAATCGAGTCCTCGGTTGAGTCGATCGATTAACTTCAAAAATCTTACCGCTTCTAATTCAAAGACTGATTTGGCTTGTTTGCAATCTCCTGCTTTGACGGGATCTCCGGTCAAGGCTAAAATATTGCGAATTCCTAAAGCATGGGCACCAATTAAATCGGCTTGCAGGGCGATCGAGTTGCGATCGCGACAAGCAATTTGACAAATCGGATTGATTCCTTGCTGGACTAAAATTGCTGAAGTGGCAACGGGAGACATCCGCATCACCGCTCTACTACCATCGGTAATGTTAATTGCGTGAACTCTACTTTTTAATTTTTCTGCCATTGCGATCGTTCTGGCCGGGTTTCCCCCTTTTGGGGGCGCAACTTCAGCAGTAATTAAGAATTCTTTGGCAGCAACGGCACGGCGAAAAGGATCTATCATTATTGACTGGTTAGAGATAGTTTTTCTAGAATCGGGGCAAATAACCGAGAGCTTGTTTAACTCTAGAGAGAGTGCGATTGGCGACAGATTCTGCTTTTTCTTGACCTTGTTTTAAGACCGAATCTAAATAGCCTCGATCTTCAATTAATTCAAAGTATTTTGATTGTATGGGTTCGAGTGCGGCGATCGTTGTTTCTGTTAATAAGGGTTTAAATTGCCCCCAACCCATATCTTGACACTCTGCGGCTACTTCTTCTTTGGTTTTGCCCGCGAGTATAGTATATAGGTTTAAGAGGTTATTGCATTCGGGTCTTTCGGGATCGTCGAAACTCAAACCTTTAACCGGATCGGTTTTGCAGCGTTTAATTTTTTTCTTAATTGCCTCTGGCGCATCCAATAATTCAATCCGACTCATTTCTGAAGGATCTGATTTTGACATTTTACGAGTCCCATCTGCTAAACTCATTACCCTAGCTCCTGCTTTGCGGATCAGGGGTTCGGGAATTTTTAAAACTGGCTCTTTTTTCTTGCCAAAGCGATCGTTAATCCTAATGGCAATGTCTCGAGTTAGTTCGATATGCTGTTTTTGATCTTCGCCGACTGGCACTAGATCGGCTTCGTAGAGCAAGATATCTGCTGCCATCAGTACGGGATAATCTAACAAACCAACGCTGACATTTTCTCCTTGTTTGACTGCTTTTTCTTTGAATTGGATCATTCGCTCCAACCAGTTGAGAGGAGTGATACAGTTGAACAACCAAGTTAATTCGCTGTGCGCGCTAACGTGAGATTGGACGAAAATAGTGGCATATTCTAAGTCGATACCGCAAGCTAAATAAAGTGCCGCGATCGTGCGTGTATTAGCTGCTAATGTTTTCGGCTCGTGGGGGACTGTGATCGCGTGTAAGTCTGCAACGAAAATGAAGTTATCGTATTCTTTTTGAATCTCTACCCAGTTACGAATCGCCCCTAGATAATTACCTAAGTGCAAACTTCCCGTTGTTTGAATGCCGGATAAAACTCGCTTTTTGCCCATAAACTATCGATCGCATTTCCTTGGTTTTTTACAATTATGCAAAAAAATAGCGATCTGTTTACTAATGTATATTTCAGGCTTTTTGTCAACCCACTAATTTCGGGAAAAATAACCTTTATTTGAATATTTCGTAAGTTGAAAATTTTTCGAGGGAACCCAATTGAGAATTAGCGATCGCTTCAATAAAACAAACTGATTTCAAACTTAGACAAGCTGTCTGCAATATTTGCCTTCAAGTGAGTTTAGTTAAATTATGTATTGTTTGTGAGTCGATCGAATTGATTTTGCTAGATTAAGAGTAAGAGTTAATTAATGGTAATATCGCAGTTTTTAAGAAATTTTTTTTGTAGAAAAAAGCTGTTTTATTAATTTAGATGTTGCCCGAACTAACATTAAAAAGCTTCAAGATCTTTGACTCTTTATTGAGATGTAGAAGAGCAAGATAGATAAAGAGGTGACAATTGTGAAAGGAAAAAACCAGCTAACGCGACTAATTTGGGATTTTTGGCGAGAAGAGACAGAGGAGTTAAAACAGTTAAAAGTTTTAGGCGAATGTAAAGTTTCAAGATGGTGGTGGGTGCTACATATTCACTGTCTGGAAATAGAAACGGCGCAAAAGATCGTAGCTATTGAATCGTTAATAGAAGAACCTTTGCGAGAATTAAGATTAGCTAATCAAATAAAAATTTGGGTCGATCGCAATTTATTTGCTGCTTTTAAGGTTAATTCCGAACAGTTAGATCGCTTTAAAGGAGCGACATTCAAAAACTAATTAATATTTTTCGTTAAAAGTGAAGAGCATGAAGTCGATCTAGATTTTATTTTGACTTCATGCTTTCGATCTGTGTAATTCTAAAATAAGCCAAGGGAAATAGAGCTATCGATGGGGAAAGTTGCACCAATTCCCAACCAAAGAGCGATCGCAGTTCCAAACAAGAACACTGTAGTAGCAACGGGACGACGTAAAGGGTTTCTTTTTTGGTTGCCATTATCGAGGAAAGGAACGAACAATAAACCCACAGGAATAGCTACCATCATCATTACACCTAGTAACTTATTCGGGACGATCCGAAGGATTTGATAAACTGGGTAAAAGTACCATTCGGGCAAGATTTCACTGGGGGTAGCAAAAGGATTGGCTGGCTCTCCAAGTATGGCAGGATCGAGTACGGACAGGCCGGCGATTAAGCCGATAATTGCCAAGATAACAATGGGAAAGATATAAAGAATATCGTTAGGCCAAGCTGGTTCGCCATAATAGTTGTGGCCCATACCCTTAGCCAGTTTGGCAAGCAGTTTGGGATCGTTTAGATCTGGTTTTTTAAAAGTAGGCATTTGCTGAATTTTCTCCTAATATTAGGTCAATTAAAAAGCGATAGTTTTATCTTGAAAAACCCACTTACAAAATGCAAGATTTTCAAGTTTTACTCGCCTCAAATTAGGTATTAAAAAAGTTGAAATTTAATTGAAAATCTCAACGGTTAGGTTTTGAGGTTGACATTTTTCAATCGCGATCGCGATGCCGCTAGCTCCTTCTTCAATTAAGTCTTCAAGATAGCCGTTTTGATGCTCTAACGCTTCGTTAAGGGTATAGAAAGGCCCAAAATAGTAAGTGCATC
>JASJCW010000099.1 GCA_030065265.1 Prochloraceae cyanobacterium | reverse complement strand
TCTTACCTAGAAGCAAAAATAGACAAGCTCAAGCAGATTTTAATTCAACACAGCAAACAGAAACAATTAATCGCAATTCAAGATTTTCCCGATCCAGATGCTTTATCTAGTGCTTGGGCCTATCAATTAATCGCAAAACAATATCAAATTAAAACCGACATAGTTTACTCCGGGACTATATCTCATCAAGAAAATATCACCTTAATGAAATTGACCGGATTGCCAGCTACTCGTTGGGATTCCCAAGATATCGAAACTCAAGATTTGTCATCCTATCAAGGCTGCGTTTTAGTAGACACCCAAGGCACTAATTCCGACATCATGAAATCGATCGAGCGAGCCAATATCCCCATAGTCGTAATTATCGATCACCACAGCAAACAAGGCGAAATCGAAACAGAATTTATAGATTTGCGCGGACAAATAAGAGCGACTGCGACTATGATGACCCAATACATTCAAGGTGGTTTATTAAATTTTGATAAAAATGATAACAAACACGTTAAATGCGCCACAGCATTAATGCATGGTTTGCGATCGGACACCAATCAGTTATTGCAAGCAGGAGAAGCAGAATTTCAAGCTGCAGCTTATTTAAGTAAATTTTACGATTCTCAATTGCTCAAAGAAATCATGGGTTCAGCGCGATCGCGCCAAGTAATGGATATCATTGAAGCTAGTTTGAAAAATCGGATGACGCAAAATAATTTTTCTATTTCTGGAGTAGGATATTTACGCTATGAAGATCGCGACGCTATCCCCCAAGCAGCCGATTTTTTAGTAACAGAAGAAAATATACATACCGCAGTAGTTTACGGCATAATTTACGATCGCAACGAAGAAATCGAATTAGTTGTCGGCTCTTTGAGAACTAATAAAATAACTTTAGATCCAGATGAATTTATTAAACAAGCTTTAGGTCAAGATCCTCAAGGTAAATATTTTGGAGGAGGTAGATACATGGCCGGAGGCTTTGAAATACCAATAGATTTTCTCAAAGGTTACAACGATACCCCCGAATATATCAAACTGAAATGGGAAGTTTTTGATACTCAAATTAAACAAAAACTCTTGCGCTCGATCGACCCCGATAATAAGGTGGTTTAAAATAAAATAAAAAATGGAAGTTTATTTAATTCGTCATGGTATTGCTGCCGAACGTAATGAATATACAAACGACGAAAAACGACCTTTAACCGATCGCGGAAAAGAAAAAACCCTTCAAGTGGCGCGACGCTTGCAGGAAATCGGCTTGCATTTTGAGATCGTTTTAACTAGTCCTTTGTTGCGCGCTAGCCAAACAGCAGAAATTTTCCAACAAGCCAATCTTAGCCCCAAAATAGAAACGTTTCCAGCCTTAGCCCCAGGCGGAAATATTCAAGAATGGATCGATTGGTATTTACAAGGTCGTTATAATGAAAGAGAAAATAGTATCGCCTTGATAGGTCATCAACCAGATTTAGGAAACTGGGCCGAATTATTAGTCACAGGAAAGATTCAAGGAAAAATTGTCTTGAAAAAAGCAGGTGCGATCGGAATACGACTTTCAAAACTAAAAAATCCAATCGGAACGAGCCAGTTATTTCTCTTAACTTCTCCTAAATGGCTGCTTTAATTAATAATAAGAACTGTATATTAAAGGTTTTTGGTGAAAAATAGTTCGCGGCGAACTTTTAAGGTAAGTTATTTTCAGAAGATTCTCTTCAAGTTAAAGGTAAAGATATGGTAACGCTAGCTTGCGAATATCAACCAGGTTTAGAAGGAATTCCTGCCGCTAAATCTAGTATTAGTTATGTAGATGGAAAAAGCGGAATTCTTGAATATCGCGGGATTAAAATCGAAGAATTAGCACAAAAAAGCACTTTTTTAGAAACAGCATACTTATTGATTTGGGGCAAACTTCCCAATCAAGAAGAATTAAAAGAGTTTGAAACAGAAATACTCTACCATCGACGCATTAAATATCGCATTCGGGACATGATGAAATGTTTCCCCGAAACCGGACATCCTATGGATGCTTTACAAACTTCTGCAGCCGCTCTAGGACTATTTTACTCGCGTCGCGACTTAGAAGATCCTGCTTATATCCGCAAAGCGGTAGTGCGATTAATTGCGAAAATTCCGACGATGGTAGCTGCATTTAAATTAATGCGTAAGGGGAACGATCCGATTCAACCCAACGACGATTTAGATTATGCGGCTAATTTCTTGTATATGCTTACAGAAAGAAAGCCAGATCCTCTAGAAGCGAAAATTTTTGAAGTCTGCTTGATTCTCCATGCCGAACATACGATGAACGCTTCAACTTTTTCGGCTCGAGTCACAGCTTCAACATTAACAGATCCTTATGCGGTAATTGCTTCTGCTGTCGGCACTTTAGCGGGGCCTTTACACGGTGGGGCCAACGAAGAAGTATTGCGAGTTTTGCAAGAAATTGGTACTGTCGATCGCGTTCAAGCCTACGTAGAAGAATGTATGGCCCGCAAAAAACGGATTATGGGCTTCGGACATCGAGTTTATAAAGTTAAAGATCCGCGAGCAATTATTTTACAAAAGTTAGCCGAACAATTATTTGAAAAAACCGGTCGGGATGAATTTTACGATACCGCGCAGGAATTAGAACGAGTTGTTGAAGAAAATTTAGGACATAAAGGTATATATGCCAATGTAGATTTTTATTCTGGTTTGGTTTATCGCAAGTTGGGAATACCGACCGATCTATTCACCCCAATATTCGCGATCGCCCGCGTAGCTGGCTGGTTGGCCCACTGGAACGAACAATTAGCAGTTAATAAAATTTTCCGTCCTACCCAAGTTTATCAAGGCGATCGCAATCAGCCTTACATTCCCATGGAAGAACGATAAAATACCATCTTTTTCCGGCTTAAAGCCGGATTTTTTACGGTCGGGTGAGATTAATTGGTTTCGATCGGATATTGTCCGGGAAGATTAAAATTATACCAACAAGAAGGAATGTCAAAATAAGGTACGGTCAGACGCGTTTCTAGCGGGCGATCGCTGCGGTAATTGGGATAAATTTTATTTGCTGGGGTAGTTTTAATTGGCTGACTTTTGATGCCGATCGAATCTAAAACTTTAAACATTGGCGAAAATGCTGTATTAATTAAAATATGCGATCCGTCGCCAATTAAATGGATAAAATCTTTGGAATGGGCTAATCCTAAAAATGCTTTGCTCACTCCCGTATTGCGCCATTCTTTTTTGACCACAAATTTACTTAATTCTCGTTTATTTTTCGACGAAACGATCGCATCTAATCCTTCTTTATTTAAAGCCGATTCTATCTCGCGATCGGTTAGATAGGCGTATTGTTGAGATTGAATATTGTATAAATATAATCCCATCGTCGCAACCAATTCGTCTTCGATCGTGCCCATCAAATAGTAATGGGGATACAGCTCGACCTTTTCTTTGGGATTAAAACTGCGATCGCATAGAGAAATGCCAAATTCTTCTTGATAACTCTCTGCAATTAAAGATTGACATTCTAAAATGTCTGCACTGCTATCTGCTACTTTTACCTGCAAAAAATACGATTGCGATTTTGTAATTCTCGATCCGTCTTGAGGTTGATTCATATTGATTTTAAGTTAATATTAATTTTTTGTATTGGTTTGTTTTTATTTTTAATTATCCTCACCATAAACCCCGATCGCTATTCGCGTCCAATAAGTTACGATTAAGGAACTAATATCTTTGACTTTTGATTGAGAAAATTAACGTAAATTCAATTAAGTATAAATATCAATTTAGACCGTTCAAAATTTTAAAATTAAAATATAGCAGTACAAGTTTTGGTTAGGACATTTAAGAGAGGCTAAAGCCTTAAATCTTAAGCATAATCCCTCTGCCTGCTTGCTCCGGCTACTTGCTCCGTCCTTATAGGCAGTAACTGCCACGGGCGGTGCGCTTCTGCCTTCTGCTATAGTTTTTTATCGAGAAGCCCTTTAAGGAAGGCCGAGCGCGCGATCGCAAATAAAAAAATAATGAGGTAAATGAAATCTCGAATTTAAATGTAATTACTTAAGAACTGAATTTAAATCTTTATAATTCTCCGATTTTAATTGTAAAAAAACTATACAATAGAGCTAATTGGTAGTGGAAAATCCTATCTCAAAAGACAACTGAATAATTTCAACTACCAACAGCAAAATAAATCGAACTAACTAATAATACAACCAGTTCGCGGCGGAATATTTAACTCTAAATTATTAGATGTTCCTTGCCAAGATATTTCCGCTTTACCGTAAACGACGCGATCGGGACGAGTTTTTAATTGAGGAGTGACTCGAAAATGGACTTTTTGAGTGCGATCGCTAATATTAATCGCAACAATTAACTCTTCAGCAGCTTTAATTCGCGCAAAAACATAAACCGATTCATCTGCATATAAAATATCGTAACTTCCAGTTCGCAAAGCCGGATATTGATGGCGCAAAGCAATTAATTTTTTATGATAATCTAAAACATCGAGATTCCAATCCGGTTCGTGGGGAAAAACGCGACGACAATCGGGATCTAAACCGCCAGGTAAACCCACCTCATTGCCATAATAAATACTCGGCGCGCCTGGAAAAGTAAATAATAGTAAAGTCGATAATTCAATGCTAGTTTTTTCTTCCCCGACGACAGTAGACAATCTTGCAGTATCGTGAGAATCGAGTAAATTTAGCTGAGTCTGTTGAATTTCCCAATCGTACAATCCCAGTAATTCCTCAATTTTCGCACCATATTCCTTAGCTGATAAAGCAGGATAGGGGAAGTAACCCGGCCCCTCGACATATTCCATAATGACGCGATCGCCCCCAGCAAAAGCAATCGTCGGCCCGGTAAACAGATAATTCATCACCCCGTCAAATTGAGTCCCATCCAACCACTGACGGGAGTCTTCCCAAATTTCGCCGACAATATAAGCTTCTGGGTTAATCGCTTTAACCCTAGTGCGAAACTCTTGCCAAAAACCAGGGGTTTCAATCTCATAGGGAACGTCCAAACGCCAACCATCAATCCCTTTTTTGAGCCAATATTCTGCAATTTGCATGATATATTCGCGCGCGTCGGGATTGTCGTGGTTAAACTCCGGTAATGCCCGATTATCGTACCAACCAATGTAATTAGCTGGTAGACTACCATCGTAAGCAGATACCGGCCACTCTTTAACCTTAAACCAGTCTAACCAAGGAGAATGGGGGCCGTTTTCGAGGATATCGTTAAAAAAGAAAAAACCGCGACTTGCATGGTTAAAGACACCATCGAGAACCACTTTAATATTTTTTTGATGGGCGGCTGCTAAAAATGCCTCAAAAGCAACATTCCCCCCTAATAAAGGATCTACTTGATAATAGTCGTGGGTATGATAGCGATGATTGCAAGCAGATTGAAAGATAGGAGTGAAGTAGACAGCGTTAATACCTAAATCTTGTAGATAGTCTAATTTATCAATTATTCCCCATAAATTGCCTCCTTTGTAGCCTTGTAAGGTAGGTGGAACTTCCCAAGGTTCTAGTTGAGGAGATTGCCAAAGTCCTTCTCGCTGGCGATCGTCTTTAGCAAAGCGATCTGGAAAAATTTGATAGAAAACTGCGTCTTTGACCCAATTTGGTGTTTTAATCGGCATGAAGTTAGGTTATTTTGCTAACAAACTAAGTTTCTATATTAGCTACCGCTACGATTGGATCGATAGATCTATAATGCTGCTGGTTAAACTAGGTCTATAAAGCATAAAAAATTTCTCTGGAAAGATAATTCGATGGATAAAAATAACGATTGGATTAAACAACTCTTAACAATTGGCGTAGGAACTACCTCTTTGATGGCCGAAAAATTACGCGAAGCTAGCGAACAGTTGGTCAAAGATGGGAAAATTGATTCTGAAGAAGCCAAAGGCTTTGTCGATGAAATCGTCGATCGCATGAAGTCCGAACAAGGCAACTTTGAGGATCAAATGGAACGCCAGTTGCGTAATATTCTCTTAGATCTCGGAGTTCCCCGTCAGTCAGAAATGGACGAATTGCGCGGCCGGATCGATCGCTTAGAACGTCAAGTTCGCGATTTGGAAAACAAACTTTGGCGTTAAATACAAGGATGGCAAATGAGAGAAATTTTAATCAGCTTTGGGGTTGTTGCATTATGCAGCTTAGTTTTAGCATTATCTGTATTCTTTAATGTTGGCAGTAAATCCGAAGCGATCGCTTCTCAGACAAGCCAATCTTCACCTACAGTATCTACAATGGCTCAAAGCGATCTAAAAAATGCGATCGCTATGGGTGAAACTACTTCAACAGAAAAAACTAACATGGATAATGCAGTAACAACCGATTCCGGTCTTAAATACGTCGAAATTAAAGAAGGAACTGGAGATAGTCCGACAAAAGGCAAAAAAGTTATCGTTCACTATACTGGAACTTTAGAAAATGGCACTAAATTCGATTCTTCTCGCGATCGCGGTACTCCTTTCGAGTTTACTATCGGTGTCGGACAAGTGATTAAAGGTTGGGATGAAGGTGTTGCTACTATGAAAGTTGGTGGCCGCCGTCAATTGATTATTCCCGCAGCGTTAGGTTACGGTTCTCGCGGTGTTCCCGGTGTCATTCCTCAGAATGCTACTTTGATTTTTGATGTCGAATTGCTCGATATTAAATAAAGGCGATCGCCTCTAGGGTTAAGATACGGGAGTTATCGCAAACTTCCGTAGATTCCCCTCAATCGAGTAGTAAGTAAATAGGCAAGAGGCAAGAGGCAAGAGGCAAGAGGCAATAGGCAATAGGGTTTTAAGTTTGAAATTGGTTCGCTAATTGTAAAATATTTGAAATTATGACTTCTGACTATGGAAGATTTAGAGGCTTTGGAAATTGAAAGCGATCGCTTAATTTTACTGCCGATCTCCCTTAAATATCAAGAAGTTATTTTTCAAGAATTTACGGATGAAATAACTCGTTTAATGTATCCAAATACGCCGAAAAATATTCAAGAAACTGAAGATTTTATTAAAAAAAGTATTCGACAAAGAAATAATCAAACAGATCTAGTATTAACAATTTTTAAAAAAGACAATCAAGAATTTTTAGGTAATTGCGGGGTACATAAAATAGATACTGATACTCCAGAGTTGGGAATTTGGTTAAAAAAATCGGCTCATGGCAACAATTTTGGTAAAGAAGCGATTCACTCTCTGAAAAACTGGGCCGATCGCAATTTAAATCATCAATATCTACTTTATCCCGTGGATCGAAAAAATATACCCAGTCGCAAAATACCGGAAAGTTTGGCAGGAAAAATATGCGATCGTTACCAGCAAAATTTGCCAAACGGGAAAACTCTCGATCTAATCGAATATAGAATTTTTCCTAATAATTAAGGATGGAAGAAAATAAGATTCAATGGCAAAAAATAAGGGGCATTGTTGCAGTTCAAGGCTCGATTACTTTAAGTTGGGTAATCTATTCTTTATATTTACCCGATTTGCTGGTTCAATTAGGTTTTACTAAAGCTTTAGCTGGAACTATACTTATTATCGAACATTTTTTAGAAATGGCGATCGAGCCTATTTTTGGCAACCTTTCCGATCGCTCTTTGCACGATCTTGGCACTCGCGAACCTTGGATAAAATTAGGGGTTATTTTAGCAGCGACATTTTTTATTATTTTACCAATTATTGGATTCTTGATTTCTGGTCTTAGTTTTTGGCGTTGGATTCTACCAATAATTGCCGTACTTTGGGCTTCAGCTATGGCAATATTTCGCAGTCCAGTTATTGCATTATTAACCTTAGCAACACCCCAACCTAAATTACCGATCGCAGCTAGTTATTTAACTTTAACCCAGCAATTAATCGGTGCGTTTCGCTTCACAGCTTATAATGCAATTGTAGCTGTAGGGCCTTTATTTGCTTTTGCGATCGGTTCTTTTTCTTTATTAGGAGCGGCTGCTTTTTTGCGTCAAGTAACACCACACATTGCACCAAAAAAAGAGTCTCAAACTTTACCGAATATTTCTCCTCAAATCTTAGCTATGATTAGCTTAATTGGCATTGCGATCGGTTTTGGTTTGCGTTTTTTATTCGCTGGATTAGCACGAGTTTTAACTATTAATGGCGGAAATGTTAGTTTAGGAATGCTAGGTTTTAGTATTACGATCGCAGGTTTTGCAATTCCAACCGGATGGCTTGCTTTTAAATTGGGTAATACTCGAATTGTTTTAGCTGGGTTACTATTGACTGCAATTTTATTGCAAATAATATCTTTAAATATTTCCACTGCAATGCTGCTAATAGCTGCTATTTTAATAGCTTTTACTTTTAGTACCGTACTTAACGGAATTGTCCCTTTTATCTTAGAAGTATTGCCAACCTCAAGAGCGGGTTTAGGAATTGGCTTGTATTTTGGCTCGTTTGGAGGCGCAATTAGCTTTTTTGACCTCTTCTTTAAACAAGTAAATAATATCAATTTACAAACAAATTTAGGGGCAATTGCTTTAATATTTGCCTGTTTCTCGATCGCCCTTAGTTTAAGAATTGAAAAGGCTTAAATTTTACAATCTTTAGAGCTAAAAAATTGCTCAAACTAGATTAAAAACGTACGATTAAAGTAACACCAATTACTAATAAAAAAGCTCCAATTGCACGACCATTATTGAGCGGATGAACTTCAAAACCAAGCCAGCCATAATGGTCTAATAACATCGAAAGCACGATCTGACCGAAAATAAACAAAGAGATCCAAACTGACGCACCCAGACGAGGTGCTACCATTAAAGCTGATGTAACTGCTGTCGCCCCAATTACTCCGCTAGCAATCCACGACCACCAGGGTAGCAGGCCGATCGTTTCTAATTCTGGCAATCTGACGCGCAGGGCTAAAGTCACCCCTAATAACAAAATAGAACCAGTGACAAAAGATAGCAAGGAAGCTAAAAAAGGATTTCCTAATTTCATAGCTACCAAATTATTAATACCAGGTTGCATTGCTAAAGTTGCACCAGAGATTATGGCGATCGAGATGTAAATTAAATACATTTATTTTTTTTACTTACGGTTTTAAATGCATTTTATAGCAATACCAAGATCGTTAAGATGTTTTTTCATATTATTAAATAAAATCGCTATGTATTTTGGTACTTTTGAGAATTGATATTAGTTGCTATTTTAAAATTTATTTTTAAGAATTCAAATATAGAACTTTTCTCAGAAAATCACCCATATCAAAGATTATTAAAATTAAACTAAAGATAAATCCAAAGTCAAATATTACTGTTCTTAATTTGGTTATACCTTTTTGAATTTATGTTGGTAAGATGTTTTTGAAGTTGATCGTCGATCCGATCGAGTTAAAAAGCTATTATCGTTTTTTAACCTTCGATATTAACGTCGCATAAATTATATTCTCGATCAATATCTGCTACGATCCAATGTCCATCAAATAAATCTCCATCTCGAAAAGATATTTCTAATTTTCCGTCATCCCAAATTTCTATCGATTCTAATTGTAATTTCTCTTTAAATGCTTGTTTTGTCACTTCTTCCTCTTTTAGATCGAGCCAACTTTCATTTTTTAATTCGAGCAAATTATCTGCACAGTAATTTAAAATTTTTTCATAATTATTTTCAATCCAATCTATCCCTTTGTTGAGGCGATCGTTTAAGATCTCAATATCTCTAGTATCCTCATCACATACATATACTCCAGTGAATCTTCCATTAATTTCTAATTTACATTCGTACCAACTACGTTTGGAATCATATTGAAAATCATTTAAATTGACCATAATTATTTTCCTGAAATTTCAGGATAAATATTGATTTAATTGTAGAGTTAATTATTTTTTTGCTACTTGCTACTTACTACTCTATTTTCCCAAGCTTCGTAAACTGCATTAACGTTATACCAATTGAGAAAAATCCGGGCAATTTCTAAAGCAAGTTGAGACTTGTTATTATCGATCAACCATTTTAAAAAAGGTGACATTGTTCTTTCATTTAAAAATCCACCTAAAGTTAAAATAGCCCACAAAATTCGATGCAATACAGTCATCTGAATCATCATTTTGACTGCAAAAGTAGGATGTTTTTCATAAAAAATGACTCCCATTTTGCCCCTTTCAATTTCCTTTTTAATTAAACTGGGAATCTGTTCTAAACTGAAAGGAGGATGCCAGTGATAACCGACAGCTTCGGGACATTTAATTAATTTTAAGTTTAATTTCTTTAGCCTGACTCCTAACTCTAAATCTTCCCAACCGTAGAGTTGAAATTGAGTATCGAATAACCCAGCTTCTTCCAACCATTTCTTGGCGATCGCCACGTTTCCAGTGGCAAAATAAGCTGCAGAAAAATCGGTAATTTTATAAGATTCTGAAGTAGGATCGGCAAAATTACAAGTATTAATCACCCAACCGTAGGTAAAGAGGCGATCGCTGTTTAATCTTTTTGCTCCTGCTAATAAAGCATCTGCGTGAGCTTGCAAAAAATTCTCAGTTACTACTAAATCGCTATCGATAAAAACAATCGTATCTCCTTTGGCCGATTTTACACCTAAATTTCTCGCTGCGGCCGGCCCTTGATGTTGTTGAGCTAGCGATCGCACGTGGGGAAATATATCTTGATTTGCCCCCAACCATGATAAAGTGCCATCAGTCGAACCATCATCGACTAAAATAACTTCATAGTCGGTAAAATTCTGATTTTCTAGGGCTAGAAGACACTTTTCTAAAATCGGTTTGCGATTGTAAGTAGGAATAACAACAGAAATAAACACTTATCTCATCTTCTCGAGTAACTGACGAATTTCATTTGCATCTGGAGCGTGAGGAAGCAAACTTAGATAGAATTCTAAATCTTTAGAAGCTTTTTGCCATTCATACAATTGATAATATACTAAGCCGCGATCGCGCATTTCAATCGGATTTTCTGGAAATAAGATTAAAATCCCTTCAATCGCCGTCAAAGTTTTGACAAATTGCTGTTGTTTGAGATAAATATACTTGAGATTGGTGAGCATTCTCGCTAGCATTCTCTTTTTGCTAACTGGGGCTAAAAAATTTTGCTCTAATTCTACTGGTTTTTGATAAATTTGCTTGAGTTTTTCTTGACAATCTTGCGGAAATAGTATCTCGCCTTTATTAAAAACATCGACAAAAATTCCTGCATTTTCAAAATCTGGACGAATTAAAAAATGTCCCGGCATGCCAATTCCCACCATAGGAAAATCGAGGCGTTCGGCAATTTCGAGATAAACTATCGATAAAGTAATCGGGATCCCTTTGCGGCGATCTATGACTAAATTAAGATAACTATTAGCTGGATTGTAATAATCTTTAATATCTCCTGTAAAACGCTGCGTTTGGAAGAGATATTGATTGATACTGTGAATTACTTTGAGAGGATAGCGATTTTGTGGTAAATTCTCCTTAATATCCCCAGCCATTCGATCTAAAATTGCCAGATATTCTTCTGGATTGAGATCTCGATATTCATTGCGAGCATAGTGTAGAGCTGCTTTAGCTAAGCTAATTTCGCGATCGCTGCGGGCGATTTCCTGCTTAAAGAATTGTTGCCATCCTAGAGTAAAGTGCATTTTTTTCTTTGGCGATGTGTGTGTGGAGTTTATCGGTTAGATCGGGCTGACGGGATTCTTCAATTTACATTATTTGACTGCTTGCTCCGTTCTGATTGGCAGTTACTGCCACGAGCATCGAAACATCTTCAATAGATCCATTGCAAACAAAAAAATCGAACAATTGTTATTAGCAAATAAATATAAAATCAATTTAGCCTAAAAATAGAATCAATCTTGAATCTGATCGCTTTTCATCGATATTTTACTCATCTATTCTTCCGTAATATGCGGTTGGAAAATTCAGCAGTTTTGCCCACATTTGATCTCCCAAAGAGAAATGCCACCATTCTCCAGGGTGTCGGCTAAAACCACCAGTTTTCATTATCTCATGCAATAGCGATCGCCGCTCGTGATATTTTTGATTTCTGTTCTCATTACTACTAAGATAATAATCAGGATGGGATCTAGCTCCTAGTTCGTCAATTTCAGAACCCATATCAATAGTTTGACCTCGCTCGTTTACTAAAGTTACGTCGATCGCCGCTCCGGTGCTGTGAGGTGGAGGAGTGCGGGGGTCTAAACTTGGTATTGCCCAAAATTGATATACTTGCTGCCAAATATTGTCCCGCTCTTGAGGAGATAAATCCTCCGATTTTAATTTTTGAGACTCTATAACTCGATCGAAAGTGTATTTCACCATAAAATCTTGCACTTCTACCGGTCGATAAGCGTCGAATATTTTAATTTTCCAACCTGGTTGTTTTTGGTGCAATTTTTCTGCCGATTTAATTAGAGCTGCAATTACGCCTTCACGGAGATAATAAGGAGATTTTCCGCCGTAGTTTGCCCCTAAATTTTGATAGGGATGGGGTTGACAAATAACAAACTTTTCTAAAGGAATGGGGATTAAGGGTTCAAAACATTCTGCGATCGCGATTGTTTGATAATCCTTCATAACTGCTTTCTAAAACTAATAGCTAGGGGTTCAACTAAATTACAAACCCCCGGCTAAGCTTTTATTTTAGAGTTTTTCCTGAAGGTTTATTTATTAGGTGCAAGTTTAACATTTTTTGCCAATCCTAACAATTGTAAAAAGCGAATATTCATCCAAGTGATATCAACTTCCCACCATTTTAAACCGTGACGAGCGGAATATTGAAAGGCGTGATGGTTGTTATGCCAGCCTTCGCCAAAAGTAACTAAAGCCACCCACCAACAGTTTTTAGAATGGTCGTCTGAATCATAACTGACGTATCCAAATTGATGGGTCGCACTGTTGACAAACCAAGTAAAATGGAAAACTATTACTAAGCGAACGAAGATCCCCCAAATTACGAAAGGCCAGCCTCCCAACCAATAAAGGAATAAGCCTAAAACTATTTGAATGGGGATAAAAAAGTTTTGACAGAACTTATAAAACCAATCGTCAGAAATATCTTTAGTGTAGCGATCGATTTCTTTGTCTGCGGGGATTTCAAATAACATCCAACCCATGTGAGACCACCAAAAACCACGATTAGAATCGTGGGGATCGCCGTTTTTATCAGAAAATTTGTGGTGCATTCTGTGCAAACCAACCCACTTAATCGGGCCGCCTTGACAAGCTAAAGTTCCACAAAGTACGAAAAAGTATTCTAACCACTTCGGTGTTTCAAAACTGCGGTGAGAAACCAAACGATGAAAACCGAGGGTAATTCCTAAAGCTCCGGTGAGCCAATATAAGAATAAGGTAACACCAAGCGCGCCCCAGCTAAAATTGCCAGGAATCAACGCTAATAATGCTACGGCATGGATCGAACCCATGTATATAATTATTGTCCAATCTGGATTTAGTTTATCTGATGTTGCAATAGTCATCTAAATTTAAGTACGAATTCGATCGAAACAGATCCCTGAAAGGGAACAAAACTTGTTAAAACTAGCTAGTAAATATCTTGTAGGTTACATCCAAAGCTTAAAAAAGCTTAGAATCACTTTACATTAATTCACATAACTATCATCTTAACGATATCAAAAGAAATGAACAGCTCAGAGCTGCTAGAAAAAGCACAAAAAGCACTATTTCCGATTTTTTCCGAAATCGACACCAAGGTCAAGAAAAATTTGCAAAAAACGCTTCAAGCCTATAGAATCGAACGGGTTGGGGTACATCATTTCACTAGCGTTAGCGGATACGGACACGACGATCTCGGTAGGGAAACCTTAGATCGAGTTTTTGCCCGAATCGTGGGAGCAGAAAGTGCTGCAGTAAGAGTGCAATTTGTTTCCGGTACTCACGCGATCGCCTGTGCTTTATTTGGCATATTGCGTCCGGGTGACGAAATGTTAGCTGTGGCCGGCACTCCCTACGATACCCTAGAAGAAGTCATCGGGTTGCGCGGTACTAGCTCAGGTTCCCTAGCCGAGTTTAACATTGGATATCGAGAATTACCTTTAAGTAAGAGTAAAACTATCGATTGGAACGGTCTCTCAACCGCAATAAAAAACAATACCCGTTTAGTTTTAATTCAGCGATCGTGCGGTTACTCTTGGCGAGAAAGTTTATCAATTGAGGCGATCGCCAAAATAGTAACTATTGTCAAACAACAAAATCCGAATACGGTTTGTTTTGTCGATAATTGTTACGGCGAGTTGATTGAAAATCTCGAACCGACTGCAGTAGGTGCGGATCTAATGGCCGGATCTTTAATTAAAAATCCCGGAGGTACGATAGTCACCGCAGGAGGCTATTTAGCGGGGAAAACAGACTTAGTAGAAATGGCCGCATCTCGTCTGACAGCTCCAGGGATCGGCACTAGCGGAGGCGCGACTTTCGACCAAAACCGTTTATTATTTCAAGGCTTATTTTTAGCTCCCCAAATGGTCGCAGAAGCAGTTAAAAGTTCCCATTTAATTGCTTGGGTATTCGATCGCTTAGGTTATCCAGTCAATCCCCCTCCCTTAATCCCCCGCAAAGATATCATTCAAGCTATAGAATTGGGCAGTCGCGAAAAACTGATTGCCTTCTGTAAGGCGATTCAGCAGCATTCTCCCGTAGGTTCTTATCTCGACCCCACCCCTGCCCCAATGCCAGGCTATGAGAGCCAGCTAGTTATGGCTGGGGGGACATTTATCGATGGTAGTACCTCGGAATTTTCAGCAGACGGCCCTTTAAGAGAGCCTTACATTGTTTTTTGTCAGGGTGGCACTCATTGGACTCATACTGCGATCGCCCTAGAAGCGGCGATCGATGCCGTTGGCTTAGCTTAACTCTAGAAAAGGCTGCCAGTTAGTCACATCTTCTAGAAGGCTTTCGTAACCTTTGACGTTGGGATGAAGTCCGTCTGGAGCGAGTCGAGCAGAGATCCAATCTTCCCCCCGAATAGTCCAAAGGTCGAAAATATCTAAATAAGGAATATTTCTTTGTTGACAAGCTGTTTTTATTGCTTGTTTGTAGCGATACTGATCGGCGCGGTTGAAATAGAAATAACCAGAAAAAGGCATTTTTGTCTCATCTACCGGCACCATGCCGATAAATAATACTTTAGTTAGATCGGCCGCTCGATCTAATAAACTAGCTAACTTTTCTTCAAATACTTCAAATTCAGTAAATAATTTGCCGCGAGGATTGCCTTTGCGGGGAGAGTCGTTAACTCCGACAGATAATATTATTAAATCTGGTTCTTTGCGTAATAATTCGCCACGACGGCGAAACTCTGCTTCTAATCGTTGAGAAACTTTACCAACTGTGTCGCCCCTGATTCCCAAATTATATAAAATATGGCTCGGATTCTCTTGGCTCATCCACTCGCGTCTCAGTCTTTCTACCCAACCGCCACCAATATAATCGCCATAACCGTAAATAATACTATCTCCAAGGGCAATAATTCTGAGTGTTTTATTCTGTTGAGCTACAAGTTTAGTTCTGCTAGAACCCGAAATAGTTTGCATAAACTGTTTAATCTTATATTGTTTTTAGTTAATTTTACATATCTCCATTAATCTACACGTTTTTTTATCTTTTGTTAAGTGCTGACAATAATACCAATTTTCACAAGCGATCGCGACGCGGTTAAAGCTTGGTTGGATTTAGTAACTTGTTGAAGTTACGGATATTAACAATCGAACAAACAATTTTATTCTTTTAAACTTTAGTAATTTCACTAGTAACATTGGCGGGATTTTCGATCGCGATCGGCTGTAATTTTGCGATAAATAATAAAATAGGTATGAATTTTTCTAAAATTAAGTTAATCTTAAGTTGAAGCAAATTAAATCTTAATCGAAATAAATTATAAAGACCGAAAAAAAGCAGTTTTTTAGCAACATCCTACAATCGTACAAAATGGACAATCGTCCATGATAGTCTGACGGATAATTCTTAAGACTATAATTTTAATAATAATTTGCACCGTGGAAAAATAAAAAGGATAAATATAATAATGAAAAATAGATCGCTCGAAATACTGACTTTAGCGATATTTAGTATTTTATTGATAGGCGCGAAAATCTTACCAGTCAAAGCTGCACCTAGTTCAAAGAATACTAAAACAGATACAGAAAAAAAGTTAGGCGATACAAAACTGCTTGAAGACACGCCACTATTTGAATCGAAAAAATTTCAAATAGCTTTTATAACAGCTCTGTCTATGACGGGAGTTGCTATCCTTGTGGGTACGGGAAAATCGATTAAGTACGATACTTCACAAGAAAAAAAGACAGACGATTCCCAAGAAAAAGAAGTATCCCAAGTAACTAAAACAGAAATAAACGATGCTTCATTAACAACTTCCGATCGGAATAAATTAGTAAATAAAACATCAGAAGGATCGGATATTCTAATTGGACAAACAAAACCAGTCAACGGATCTCAGCAATGGCTTTTAGACGATCCAAACGCAGATTATCGAAAAATATATCAAAATTTACAACAGCAAGTTTATCAATCTCCCGATTTTGCGAACAATCCTACCTGGGAAGCAGACATTTGGGAGGTAGATGTACAAATAGCGATAACAATCTTATCTCGATCGCCGAATAATTTCGAGCAAGTAAAACAAGTCTTGTTAGAAAGCGATCGGGTTAGGGAATGGAAGAAAACTTTGCCTCAAGAAGGCTATCAAGTGGAAACATCTGAATATATTGAGAAAGCATATAATTGGGCGCAGGATTTACAAAAATGGCGCAAAGAAAAAGCCAATAATTCAGAATTATCATCAAAATAATATATCTTTATTTAAAGTATAAAGCCCACAATTTTGACAAAAGAAAAACAATAGAGTTAGAATCCTCTAACCAACAAACGTCTCAATCCATCTCTCGAGATATCAAAAACACAAATTGTTGGATATCGTCAGATGACAACTACTCAAATGTGGGGCACTTTATTAATATGCTTGGGGTGTCCGCTTTTAGGGGGATTACCTCTAACCAGTTGGATTACCTACGCAATCGCGGGCCGTCAGCTAGCTAAATTAGGAGCTGGAAAGATTTCAGTTGCAGCAGCATTTCACTATGGCGGTCAATTAGCAGGCATTCTAGCATTTATATCGGAGGCATTAAGAGGAATTATAGCGGTCGCAATCGCTCGTTACTTTTTTCCCGCTACTCCAGTATGGGGGTTAGTCGCTTTAATTGCTCTAATTATCGGCCGCTACTCCCTCGCTAAAGAATCTGGTACGATCGACCTAATTTTTGGAATAATAGCTTACGATCGCATTGTCGCACTACTAATATTAATTTTTGGGGCGATCGGTTTTGGGATAGTTCGCGATCGCTACTCTTTAAAAATATTATTTTTAGTTTTATTAGTGGTAATTGTCGCAATTGTTTATCGCGATCGCCCGGAAACAATCGTTGCTGCCATTATCCTATCTAGTTTGTTAGCTTGGATTTACGGTCAAATTCCCGACGATTTAGATCGTTCTAGATTGAGAAGCAGAAAAAAAAAGGCCGTTTCAAGATTAGGATGTATACCTCGCAAACAAAATATTATTTCTTTAGAAGATCGGCTCAATTCATCTCAGGTGGGCGATCTGGCTTTTAGGCTATCTCAGTTAAAACGTTGGGGCTATTCCGTCCCCGATGGCTGGGTTATACTTGGCAAGCAGCAAATTAAAGAAAATTTAATTAACTCGCTTCATCCCGCTCCAAGTCAGCCACTATTCGTTCAATCTTATTTAATCACAAAAGAACCTGCTTTAAGCGAAGAGTATTACACTTTTTTCAATTTAACAACTAAAAAAAAGTTAATACAGGCAATTATTGATTCTAGATCTAGATTTGAAGAGCAAAAAGATATCCCGATCGGGATTTTAGTTCAAAATCAGATCCGAGGGGAATTTTCTGGAGTTGTTTTCAGTCGAGATCCGATTGATAGATTAGACAATGGAGTTGCGATCGAAGCTTTACCAGGAGACGCTACTAAAATAAGATCGGGCCAGTTCACACCTCAAGAATATCGAGTTTATTTACAATCTCCGACAATCGAAGCAGACAAAGAAGAAGAAGATAAATTGTTCTCCCATCCCATAATAGAAGGAAAAGGAAATATTCCCCAAGCAATACTGACAGAAGTTGCTTTATTAGCTAGAGAAATTGAAAATCTTTATTACGGAGTTCCTCAAGATATTGAATGGACTCACGATGGCAAACAATTATGGTTGTTAAAAACTCAACCGATCAAGAGTTTACAACCAATTTGGAGCAATAAAATAGCTGCTCAAATTATTCCCGGAACGATGAAACCTTTAACTTGGTCGATTAATCGTACTTTAGTTTGTAGAGTATGGGCAGAAATTTTTACTTTAATTTTTAAAGAAAAAGAAACATTAGATATAGATTTTACTCAAACTATTGCTGCTCATTATTCTCGAGCCTATTTTAACGTTAGTTTGCTAGGAAAAATTTGCCAACGGATTGGATTGCCAGCAGAAACTCTGGAATTCATAACTAGAGGGGCCAAGTTGAATCGACCAAGTTTAAAGATTATTATCCAAAACTTACCCGGTTTAGCGCGCTTATTCCAATCAGAAATTAACTTAGAAAGAGATTTTCAGGTAGATTTAAAATTTCATTTTAATCCTACTATTAATCGACTTAATGGTAAAGAGCCAAAACAATTATCTCCAGAAGAATTATTAGCAAGAATAGATGGGATTGTATCAGTTCTTCAAAAAGCAATTTATTACAGCATTATAGTGCCGTTCAGTTTGGCTGGGAGAAAAGCAATTTTAAAAGTTAAAGATCTAGAATTAGATAATAATTATAATCCTAAAATTAAATCATTGCGATCGCTAGCTCTTTTAGCCGACGGAGTGCGAAATTTGTTGCCCCAAGAATATCAATCCAGTGAATATTGCTGTGCTTCTTTATTTGCAGATCTTGCCGA
>JASJCW010000098.1 GCA_030065265.1 Prochloraceae cyanobacterium | reverse complement strand
GGCGGCGACGCTCTGATCTACACTAAATGATGGTACGACTAAAATATCGCATCCTTGAGGGTCAAAAAGATCTAAGCCATAAGCGCGATCGCGCAATTTGCTCTGAAGTTCTTCAAATTGACCGTTCTTTCTCGAGCAGTAATGATATCCCGTATCTTCGAGCATCCCTCTAATTTCCCTCTTTTTCCCATTCGTCAATAATTATAAAGAAATCGAACAGATCGGTTTGATAAAATAGCTCTAGAGATGTAAGAGGTTAGGATAACTTAATATTATTGAACAAATTTCAATATAAACCGGGCGTTTTTGTGAAAAACGTTGTAAATATTTAGATAATTTAGGGAAGTAAGGCAAGAAGGCAATAGGCAAGAGGTAAGAGAACTTTTGTCAATTACCTGGCGATTAACTAGGTTTGTAATATTCGTGATTTAGAAAGGGCAAACTAATTAGTTCCGCGCTTGTTTCCCCTACTGTTACTTTTTGTCCTGCAGTAGCTGCTTTAGTTTTAACGTAAACTAAACCTCTAAATACACCATCTTCAATTTCAGCAATGCTGGTTAATTTGCCTACTTTCGCCTCTTCTAAAGTGACGATCGCACCGGAAGGTATTTCTCGGTCTAATTTTACACCCCAGAGCCTTTGTTTTACCCCTTGATAGGTATTTAACCTGGCAATGGTTTCTTGTCCGATATAACAGCCTTTCTCGAAGGATATCGCCCCCATCAATCCTGCTTCGAGGGGATTGTATTCTTCAGTTAATTCGCGATCGCTTGCGGGCCGGCCCTGAATGACGCGCAATTGTTCCCAAACCCGATCGCCGATCGGTTTTGCTCCGGCTTCGATTATTTTTGACCATATTTCTGCACTTTTGTCAATAGGAACGATAAAATTGTAACCGGCAATCCCTAAACCGTTTCCGACTGCAACTGTGAGTAAAACATCTCCGATTTCGATCTGACAGTGAGATGCTTCTGGCTGACCTAAAATAGTTTCTAGGGATAATTTTTGAACGATCTCGTCGCTTTGCGGCCCGATTAAAGTGAAAATAGCAAAACGATCGGAAATATCGGCTAATTCTACTTTATCCATCGGAAATAAATAGCGATCCATCCATTGCATCAACTGCTGACGACGGTTGGGAGAAACTAAAACGAGAATGGCATCTTCAGTAAGATAAACCGCAGCCAGATCTAAAGTTCGGCCGGTAGAATTAACAAAGATCGTATCGCAACCAGATCCGCTTTTGAGGGATTCAATATTGTTGGTAGTTTGATTGTGGAGAAAACGCAGGCGATCGTCTCCGGTTAATTTTATCAAGCCCCAATTACTGCGATCGCACAAAACAACTGCTGTCGTTGCTGCATTCAAACCAGCGCGATCGTCGCCAAAACTTACAGGTACTTTTGCATCTTCTGTCAATATTGCTCCTGCTTTAGTTTGAATCTCTCGTAGTTTCTCCTGGCTCATTTATTTTCTGCTGGTAAACTAGCAAATACTTGTTTAATTAACTGTTGGGTTTTAGTCTCTAAACTTTGCCAATCAACATCTCTACCGGTTTCGTCTAACAAATTAGTATCGATTTCGACTAACTGAGTGGCAGCAGCTTCATCTTCAGATTCATCTGCCCTTATAGGATTATAATCACAGAAGCAAATTTGAAAACATAAATCCCAAATATTAATTTCCACCGATCGCTCTTTTTGGCTCAAGGATAATTGATACCCTGGGATGGGGGTAGTAATTTCTTGATAATTTCCTTGCCAAGAAGATGTTTCTAATTCTTTACGGAGATTATCTAATACCCTGATGAAAGTGGGTTGCATTAAAACTTGTGCTTGTTGCCAAGAAAGAGTATCTTTAAATTTTGGTTTCATGTGCTACAAGAGTAGGTATTAAGTTTCAAGAGTAGGACATAGAGAAATCAATGCGAGTCAACGAGGATTATTATCAAATTCTTGAATTATCTGCCGATGCCACTTTAGAAGATATTAAAGCTGCTTTTCGTCGTCTGGCTCGTTCTTATCATCCTGACTTGCATCCTAACAATCCTGAATTTTCAGAAAAGTTTAAGTCGATTGCTAGAGCATACGAAATTCTCCGCAATTCTTATTCTGGGAATTATAACGCGTCGAGCCAAGATAATACAAGCAGCGAACATTATCAAGATTTTTACGTGCGCGGAATTCAATTATCTTTAGAAAGGGATTATCAAAAGGCTATTGAGAATTTTAGCTTCGCGATCGCCCAAAAAAATGATTTTCTTCCGGCTTATTTAAAAAGATGCGAAACTCTTTATAAATTGGGAGACGATCGCGATGTTTTAAAAGACTGCGAAGAATTATTAAAAATTGATGCTAATTGTCTTGAAGCCTATTATTATCGCGGGCGATCGCGCTATCGTCTCGGTTATGCCAGTTCTGCAGTTGAAGCTTATAACAATGCGATTAAAATTGCCAATAATTACGCCGATGCCTACTATCATCGCAGTTTGGCTTACTTGGAGATAGAAAAATCGGATTTAGCGATCGCAGATTTAAAAATAGCCGCTCATTTATTTCAAGCGCAACAAGATTATAGCGGCTACCAATTAGCAAGAGATACGTTAAAAAAATTGCAACGCAGCAATAATATATTATTCTCTTTTAGCAGTTTATTTAACAATATATTGTTATCTTTTACTAAGTTTCTTTTTAATCCTGTTGGCGAACTTGCACCATTTTTTGCCAAGCTAAATGAAAAAGCAGCAATTTATAAGGGCATTTACTATGCGATCGTTGCCGATTTATGTTTTCTACTTGGAATATATTTAAATCGAGATAGTGCGCTCGATTTTTCTTTTTTAAAATTGGCGATCTTCGGCTTAATACCTTTTATCACTCTAGTTGGTATTAATGCAATCTTACTTTTAATTTTAGCTCGCGCTAATAGTTGGTCTAAAGTTATTTTTATTGCTGGTGCGGCTGTTTTACCTTTAGGATTTCTCGGATTAGTTGATAGTTTATCTTTACCTACTAGCATAATGCTAATTTTTACTGTTTTTGCTTGCTGCTACACTATCCTTATTTTATATACTAGTTTGACTCAGATTTTAAATTGCTCCGAAGCAACAGCCGCATTTATCTTGCCGATTATTTTATTAGTAAATGGTTGGGTGTGTTATCAGTTTTTCATTGCGATCGCAGCAGGGTAAACTCATATTAAACACTTCGGATACGCGCTCTGAGTCCACGCCTTTGTAAGAGCTTAGGAAAGCACACCAAGCAACAGCAATACCTGCTTTACTAGATAGTCTTGATATTGCAGGAAATATTTTACTTCTATCTTGTCCCTCCGGCAGGTGAAAATCTTGATATCATCTTGAATGCCTTGGGCTATTTGAATTAGATCGAACCTATCCACAAGTTGAGTGCATTTTGATCTTTCAAAAAGGTTTTCAAATGAATAATATTTTTTTACTCCCATTTCAATATTTTTCTACACTGCAATTGAACTGGCGATTCATAACTTCCAACTCAGTCCAAGCTGGAAATTTCTGCCACCGTCGGGAAAACCTGGAAATAATTGAAATCTGCGATCGAAAATATTTTTAATACTGCCATTTAAAGTTAAATTTTCTTGAATGGGAACTCGCAATTTTAAATCTATGGTGGTGTAACCAGGCAAAAATTCAGTGTTAGTATTATCGATTGGATAATCTTCTAACGAGTGCATTAAAATTCCTACATACCAACCGCGAAGATTTTCATAAGAAAGGCCCCAATTAAAACTATCAGCCCCAGCAAATCTTAATTCTTTACCAATTTCTAAGGGATTAATACTATCGAGAATTATGGGATTATTAGCAGTATAATTAGCAAACAAAAACACATTGCGAAATAATTTTAAGTTAAGAGCAGTCTCAACACCTCGAGTGCGAACTTGACCAATATTTTCGTAAGTAAAAGTCTCAAAATTATAAGCGATCGTCTCGTCAACTAAATTATTGAAAAAAGTAAAACGCAATAAACCAATATTTCCCAATTTTCGATCGAAGCCAATATCGAAACTATTCCCTCTTTCTGGTTTGAGATCGGGGGTTCCTCGTGCAAAAGGACTATTAGAATATAAGTTGAAAAGACTGGTTACTCGAATATTTCTGATATAGTTAGCTCTGATCGCAGTAGCTTCTCCTAAATTCCAACGCAGGCCTGCAGCAGGAGAAGTTACAGAACCATTGATTAGACTATTAAAATCTTGCCGCAATCCTAAATTAAACCGCAAAGTAGGAAGAACATCGATTGTATATCGAGCAAAAGCCGCGCCTTGAGAGATCCGATCGTCATAATTAATTGTTTCAGTACCAGTTGCTAAAGTACGAGTCAGATTTTTTGCTTTGACATTGCGATAATCCAAACCATAGGTAATATTTTGATTTTTAGTAATTTGTAAATTATGTTGCCCTTGAAAGCCAATCGAAGTTTGATTGGTGTCAAACTGTTGGTGAGTGGTAAGGTCGCCACTACGATTGTCAAAACGAGTATTGAGGAAATCAGAATATATTCTCAGATTTAACAAAGAATCTTCTCCCTCAGAAAGTTTGGCAGCCCAAGATAGATCGTTAATTATTTGGTCGGTATATTTGCGATTGTTATCTGTCAAAGCATTGAAAGCTGCTTGAGAAATCTCAGGAATAGGGACTCCTCCGGGTACTCCCTGGTCTTTGCCGAGATAAATAGTATTAAAACTAATTGAATGGCGATCGCTTATTTCTTGGGTCAGTTTCAAACTGAGATTGTTATAAAGTGTTTCATTATTTCTTCTCGTTCCGTCAAAATTGACTTCTGGGATCGAGAAATCATAGTCATTATCAGCACTGGTACGATTGTAACTGCCAAACCAAGAAAAATTCCCACTGCTACCGCTATTTTGAATGCTTTGGGAATTTAAACCGTAGCTGCCTAATTTTAATTGAGTAGCGATCTCAATATCTTTAGTGGAACGACGAGTGATAATGTTAATGATGCCACCGATCGCATCGGATCCGTAAAGAGTAGATCCCCCTCCAGGTACAACTTCAATTCTTTCGACAATGTCGGTAGTAATTTCTGAAAGATCGAAACCACCGTTACCGAGGTTATTTACTGGTCTTCCGTCGATTAAAATTAAGACTTGAGAACTGTTAGATCCGCGAATAAATTGACCGCTTAAAGCATTAATTTCTGTGCCTGTAGTTCCATCTGGTAAAATTCCAGGTAAGAATCGCAAAGCTTCTCTAACTGTACGAGCATTTTGAGCTTCTATTTCTTCGCGATCGATTACGTATGCAGGACGAGTAGAGTCTCTAACAGTTCCTTCTTGCCGAAAAGGGGTATATAGAGGTTGATTTAAAATTTTGTCGGTGATGGTAATTTCTATATCTACTTCTAGATCTTCGGTTTGTTGTGCTGAAACCGGTTTGATTAGGGATACGATCG
This sequence comes from Prochloraceae cyanobacterium, assembly GCA_030065265.1. Lineage (GTDB taxonomy): Bacteria > Cyanobacteriota > Cyanobacteriia > Cyanobacteriales > JASJDA01 > JASJDA01. Next base: position 13,523 of record JASJCW010000098.1, on the reverse strand, counting down.
CAAGACTGATACAGCCAATAATCAAATATTGACTGGGATTAAATTGTTTATTTCTCATCGACAAAAAAAGAAGATGTAAACTGAACGCCATTGACAGAAGAGAATGGCTTGAATCGTTTCTGTAGTGTTAAATTATTCTAAAAAACCTTGCTGTGTGGCGAATAATTGATATCGATTTTCAATTTTGCTTTGTAGTGATTCATCATCTGTGCCTCGCAGATCGTAAGAATTTTAGTTTCGCCGGGCATTCTGACTGAGAAGTTGCTTGCTTCATCACAGTTGCGGGACAGCGTCGGAATTACACCGAACTTTCCCCGTTATCGAAACATCATTTGATAGTATCACAACTGCGATCGAGCAAACAAATTAATTGACAAGACGACGACGCAGAATCACCCAAATCACGATCGGACTGCCTAATAAAGCGGTTACGGAGTTCAAAGGTAAAATTAATTGAGAACCGGGTAATTGGGCTACCAAATTGGCAAATAGGGCTAAAATAGCCCCCAAAATGGCTACAGTAGGCAAGAGCGATCGATGGTTAGCAGTTTTAAATAAGTTTCTGGCTAAATGTGGAACTGCAACACCTAAAAAAGCGATCGGCCCGCAAAAAGCTGTTACTCCACCTGCCAGAAAAGCCGTACTGATAATAATCCCAAAACGGGCTAATCTAAGATTAATTCCCAAACTTTTAGCCTGGGTTTCGCCGAGAAGCAAAGCATTGAGAGATTTAATTGAAGCAACTGCGAGTGAGATTCCTAAGATAATTTGAGCGGTAAAAATTGGTAATTGAGTGTTAGTAACTCCGCTAAAACTTCCCATCGTCCAGATTAAATACGATCGCATTTGTTCGGCGGCACTAAAGTAAAGTAAAATACTGACAATAGAGCTAGTTCCGTAACCAAACATCAAACCTAAAACTAATAAAGTGGTGCGATCGGATACGTAGCGAGCAACTAATAATACTAATAATAAAACTATAGCAGCACCTAAACTAGCGGCAAAAACCGAACTTATATTTGCCCAAAATCCAAAGTTTCCTAATAAAGAATCTGTCATTAAAACTACTAAAGCAACCCCCAAACTGGCCCCAGAATTAATTCCTAAAACGAAAGGGCCGGCTAAAGAATTGCTAAATAAAGTTTGCATTTGCAAACCACTTACAGCTAATGCCGAACCGGCTAAAGTTGCTGTTATTGCTTTGGGCAAGCGAAAATCGATAATAATCTTCGTCCAGGCGATTTTTTCTGGTTCTCCTCCTAATAAAATTTTGATTACATCTGTTAAAGGGATAGCTACAGAACCGAGGGTTAAATTGAGTAAAAATATTGCTATTAATCCGAGCGATAATAGGATAATGAGATATTTTTTGTTACCTTTTATCATTCAAGTTGTTGATAGTAAACTAATTCATGTTCCGGCAAAAGTTCGGGATGAAATATTTTAATTAAATCTGCCAGAACTAGATCTGGATTAGCAATTCCACTCTCCCAATAATCGTTACCTCCAGTTTCATTTAAACGAGCATTGTTATTATAAACTTTGCCATTTTTAAAAGCATTAAAATTCTGATAGCGATCGTCTGTGTTGAGAATGTCCTGTAAATTTTGCCAATTTCGAGATCCATTAAGCCAATATTCGGCATCGTTTCCTTTATTAAAAACGCTCTCAAAATCTTTTGGTAAACTTCCTCTCGAATCGATTTCCGACCAAATATAATCAGCTCCGGCATCCTCTAAATATGCTGCTAGATAACTTTTTCCTCCGGGTACGTACCAAGTCCCTTTATAGCTAAAACCTGTAAAAACCGTAGGTTTATTGGCAATATTTTCGGTCAATGCTGCTATTTTTTCGTATTTAGAAGCAATTTTACTAAATAATTTTTCTGCGCGATCTTCGCGATCGAAAAATACAGCAATAAATTTAAGCCATTCCGTTCTTCCTAACGGTTCATTTTCCATATACTCGCTATTAATGGCGACAAATAAACCAGCTTCTAATAATTGAGAATGGCGATCTAATTCGAGATTACCCGTTCCAAAAGTCATAATTAGATCGGGATTTAATTCTAGAATTTGCTCGATATTTATTTCAGAATTGCTGCCTAGTTGTTTGAGATTTCCCTCAGTTATTTTCTTTTTTACTTCTGGAGTATTAACATTTTTAAAAGAACTAACTCCCACTAAATTATCTACTAAATCTAAATCGGGTAAATAAGGTAAATAAGTAGTAGACATTGCTACCATAGTCCTTACTGGTACTCGAACAATTTCGGCTTTATCGTAACCTTTTGGAATTGGAGTACCGCATTTGACTAAAATATATTGAAAACTGCGATCGGCATTTTTCCAGGGATTTTTTACAGTGACAATCTTGTAGTGTTTGCGATATTCTACCGTAAAACCTTTAGCGTAATTTAATTTTACTTTTTTGGGAAAATAATCGACATCTCGATCGTAATTACTAACGCAATCTTGAGAAACATTTTTGCTCAGTACATTGGTTCTAGTATTGCGATCGCAGCCAGAAATAGAGCCAAGCAAGAAAAGCGAAGTGAGGGAAATAAAACTAATTTTTTTTACTGCTAAATAGCTCATTTTTTGAGTGGAGGATATAAATTTTCTGGCAATTTTTCTCCTTTAACTAGATGTCGAGCGACTATTTCTTTAGCTACTTCTGGAGTTACATTAGTGTACCAAGTTCTATCCTCAGAATAAAAAACTACCGGCCCTTTTTTACATACTTCTAAACATCCAGCTGTGCCAACTTCGACATCAATTTCAGCCTCTTTTACTGCTGTTTCTAAAGCGTTAAAAATTGGTTGCCAATTGCGAGGAGGATTGCAACGACTCGAGCGACAGACACTAAGATAAGGACGTTTGAGCGGATTTTTATGAAAAGGAATTGGACTATTTCCTAAAACATAAATTTCGCGCAATTCTTGATAAAGTCCTAGTTTTTCTAATTGTGGTTTATTTTCTGCTAATAAATCTTCTTCTTCTCCTAAAAATATATTAGGAAGAAATAAAGACATCATTTTTTCCGAGTCTCCATTCCAAAATTGAATTCCCCAACCTCTTGCTTTTCCTGCTGGGTTGAGGTGACGATAAAAAGCCGCACGACTGACTAAACGGCGTTTTCTTAATTCTAGAGGGGTTTTAGAATGAGGCCCTCCTAAATGAGATTCTAAACATAAGTGCAAGTGCCAAGCTTCGGTAACAACCGTTAAATAGCCGTCGTAGAGAATGCAAATTTTTGGTGGTTGAGTGAATTCTAATTCTAATACGCTGCCTTCGACAACATGACCGATTTGTATTTCTTGCCAATTTTCTTGAAAAAGAGTGTAAAGCAAAGGCCCGGTAACATCAATATCACAGGGAAAATCTTCATACTCGAGACTCCAACCAGTAGCCCTTGTTTCGATAGTTTTACGATTTAACGGTTTAACCCAAGGTATAAATTCGCTCATAATTTTGTCCCTTGCGATCCCTCGCTATCTTATTTAATCCTTGAGATATAGTGTTTTATTATACTGTTTTTCCGTCAGGGTAAACGCAGATTAAAATATTTTATGACTCAAGAATCATTTAAAAATCAATTATTGCTTCGTTTGATAGATTAATCTCCCTGAGTTTTGCAGCACCTAGTTTTTTAGATAAAAATACAAAGAAAAATGTTCGTTCTAATAATATTAGGTTTTTAAAAAATTAGGAGCGGAAGTTATTGCCATTGATGGTAAAACTCTTAAACAATTAGATCGCGTAGCGTTTTAAATCGAGGTAAGTAAATTATCATTAAAATCGCGATTCTACTGCGATCGATCGGATTAAAATATAATATCTACTTAAAAATAATTTATATCGCCAAGTTTTACTCTCTGAAAAAAACTGACACAAGCATTCAGAAATAATATTTTAAGGGCGATACATTTTAGCTGCGTATCAGTTAGAAAAATGTTACCCGAATCCGAGCGCGAAATCTATATAAATTTAACATTTAAAAGCTCCAAAACCGAACTTTTAGAAGGGTTAGATGCTCTGCTAAATTTGGGCTTAATTGACGAGAAAGCAGTAGCAGATATTGCCCGAAATGATTTGTCTTGTCTCTTACCAGAACGAAAACCCAAACCAGTAACCCAAGATAGCATTATTAGTTTAAAACAACCTAGCTCAACTCCAGAAGTAGAAGTAATATTTATTAACGAAAATAGGGCAGGAGAAGAAGAGCCAGCAGCAGAAGTATTTATTAACGAAAATAGGGCAGGAGAAGAAAAAGAAGAGCCAGCAGCAGAAGTATTTATTAGCGAAAATAGGGAAGACAAAGAAGAGCCAGCAGCAGAAGTATTTATTAACGAAAATAGGGAAGACAAAGAAGAGCCAGAAGAAGCAGTAAAAGCAGAATTATTTCAAAGTGAAGATTTACTGAATATCCTCTTTCAAGTTTGGCAGTCATTAAAAGATGAATTCAGCATACGCTGGTTGCTGTTTTTAGGCGTATTCTTGGTAATGGTATCTTCAGGGGTACTAGCTGCAACTCAGTGGCAAAGATTCCCTGCTGCGGGGCAATATCTGATTTTATGGAGTTATACCTTGGTTTTTTGGGGGACTACTTTTTGGGCCGCTAAACAAGACTCTTTACAATTAACCACGCGTACTTTAGAAACGATCGCCCTGTCTTTAATACCCCTCAATTTTTGGGCGATCGATAGTTTAAATTTATGGAACAATTTTGTCGGATGGTTAGTAATAGCGATCGCAGCCTTTAGTTTGACGGCAATTTATTTAATTCAAAACCAACAAAAACAGAATTTACCTTTATTATTAAATTTCCTCTTATTGTCTTATCTCCACTGGGGTTGGAGCGAGCCTAATTTAGCTTTAATAGCAGTACATATCGGCGCGATCGGCACGACTTTTACACTATCTTTTCTAGTCGGTAAAAATTTCTCAGAAAATAGTTTTCAAATTAAACTAAATCGAGGATTAATAATATTTGCTCTGGCTGTTTTATTAATAAGAGCTATTTTTATTTCTGCTATTCCGATACAAGAGTTAGCTTTAGCTATTGGTTTGTGTGGTTGGCTGTTAACTAAAGGGAAAAAATTAGCCAAAGAATCCCTCGAAAAAAATTTAGCAAAAATTGGCACTATTTTACTCTTTATAGCTTGGTTAGTTTCTATTAAACAACCAATTCCCTGGCAAGCTACCCTGATTAGTATTTTGGCAATCGAATATTGTTTCAGACAGTTACAGCAAAATTGGTTGCTTCGAGATTTATTAGCAATATTTGCGATCGGTTTGCAGACATATTTATTATTAGGGTATTTAATTCCACCGCAATTAAGATCGAGCGCGATCGCGCATCTAGTTTCTGTTACTAATTCTTCGGCTTATCCAGAATACACTTTATACAGTATGAGTCTATTTCCTTATCTTCTTTGCTGTCTGGGAATGACTAACTGGTTGTATCGCAAAAAGAAAACATATCTGGCTATTTTTGGGGAATGGGTAATCCTAATATTTGGCATCTTTTTGACAGGAATTAGTTTTGCTAACCCGATCGCGCGATCGCTCAATCTTTTCCTTTCTACTGCTACTTTATTCTATGTTTCGATTCGTCGCACTCCTACTAGAGTTACTTTAGTTTATCTAACTCATATTTTAGGAATAGGGACGATCGCTGCTTCAATTGATTATTGGTTTCCCAATTTAAGCACCCAAGTTTGGGCAAATATCTTAATCGCATTAATGGCGATCGAATGGATAATTTTTACTGGGAAGACACGAAACTATTTTCAAAAAATATGGCAGGAAAGTTGTTGGTATTTTGGTTTAGCATTAGCAGCGATAAGTTACATATTATTGTTAGATCGTGCTGCTAATTTCATCTTTCTAAAAGAGCCGACTTTTTTATCGGCTTTATCTTGGTTACTCGTTCCAATAACTTTAACAATAGTAGCTATTAGAGTCGAAGCAAAAAGAAAAACATCTCTAATTTGGTTGAGTAGTGGTAGTGCGATCGCGGTACAACTTTTAACTATTTGGCAACCACCAGCAATAAGATTATTTAGCCTGAGTGTTGCTAATGTTTTGATGTTAATTAATACTAGTTATGGCAAAAAATTAAACCTGGCAAAGATTAATATTGGTTTTGCTTTAACTTTTATTCTGGCTTTAGTTTGGGAAAGGATATCTCTAGGAAATTTGTGTTTGCTCGGAGCGATCGAGCTAATTATTTTATGGGTTTCGGCCCGCTATCTTGGCAATAAAAAGGGCACTTTAGCAACCATATATTCAAAAGCGGCTGACTGTTGGGGCTATTTTATTTGTATATCGGAGTTGTCGATATTTACTCTTAATTACGTTGCAGAAATTAGTTTGTATTTTGAAAATACTTACACTTGGCAATATCTAGCTGCACCGATTTTAATTGGTAGCGCGATCTTATACCGCTCTCAAAAAGACAGAATAATTAATATTATTTGGTTGCTGGGTTTGTGTGCAAGTGCGACGCTAATGTTAACAATTTGGCAACCAACGGCAATTAAATTATTAGCCGTGACTGTCGCAACTGGTTTGATGTTAGTTAACAGTCGCAACTCGCAAAATCAAGAGCTATTTCCTATTATTAATTTAGGTTGGGGGATTGGTTTTGTTGCAGCTTTATTTTGGGAGGAAATATCTGGAGGAAATTGGTATTTGCTCGGGGCGATCGCGATAATAATTTTATGGAGTTTCAGGAAATATCTTTTAGATAAAAATGGAACTTTAACATCTCTTTATTCGCAAGCAGCAGATGGTTGGGCATATTTTCTCTGCATCATGGAGCTATCGATATTTACTTTGACTCAGATTCAAGCAAGTTATTTTTATTTAGAGACTAATTACACTTGGCAATATGTAGCCGCACCGATTTTAATTGGTAGCGCGATCTTATATCGCTCTGAAAAAGACAGAATAATTAATATTATTTGGTTGATTTGTTTGTGTGCAAGTGCGACGCTAATGTTAACAATTTGGCAACCAACGGCAATTAAATTATTTGGTTTAGCCGTCGCTACAGATTTAATGCTAGTTAATAGTCGAGTTTCTCAAAATGTTGGGTTAGCTACTCTTAATATTGGTTGGGCTATCGGGTTAATAATAAGCCTATTTTGGGGGGAAATATCTTTAGGAAATTGGTATTTACTCGGGGCGATCGCAATAATTATTTTATCTGGTTTGAGAAGATATCTGATCGGCAAAAATAGCACTCTAGCATCTATATATTCAGAAGCAGCAGATCGTTGGAATTCTGTTATCTGTATCGCAGAATTGTCGATATTAACCCTTAATTCTCTGCCACAAAGTAGGATTTATTTAGAAACCAATTATACTTGGCAATATCTAGCCGCACCGATTTTAATTGGTAGTGCGATCGCTTATCTTTATTGGCAAAAACCCAACAATCAAAGTATATTCTGTGTCGCTTGGGCGATCGAGTCTGCTGTGACTGGAGGTATTTTAATCGCTGGAGGTGCAAATTTAGAAATAGCAACCGCTAATATCTGTTTGGCATTGCTTAGCTTGCTCCTAACAAGAAAAAAATATCGCTTACTCGAGTTGAGTATTCTTCAATTTCTACCTATAATTTATGTTCTCATAAGTATTGCTTGGCGATGGAATTATTTTACAGCGCAGACAGGATGGCTTACTTTAGCTGCTGCTGTAATTACTATTCTCGCAGCAAGTCGCTATATGAAACTAGACGCAACTAAAAATACAGATATTTACTCTTACGGCAAAATAATCAGTTACTTATGTATCGCTGGCATTACCTTTGGATGTTATGAGTTAGTTATCTATCGAATGATGCAGTCATCCGGTGGAAGTATTGCCGATGCTATTACGATACTAGCAATGGTAGCTGCTGCGATCGCCCTCTTTTACCGTCTTTTTGTTTGGTTTTGGCGCAGTCGCGATCGCAATACCATATTTCAATTTACTTTAAATGAAATCACGATCGTCGCCCATCTACATTGGGTATTAGCTAGCATCTTGAAAATTTTAGCTGGTGGTATTGCAGTTGAAAGTGACTCTCGTCTTTTTCCTCTCAGTATTGCAGTAAGTTTTGTCTTAGCTGCTTATGCTTTAATTCAGGGTAGAGATAAGACTAAAAAAAGTTCTTCTTGGTGGGTATATGTCGGCATTGTAGAGATAATTGCCACTACTATATACGCTCGTCTTGTTTTAGAGCAAATGAGCATTATCGATCCTTGGAGAGTAATTATAGTATGTTTGGTGGCACTTTTTATCTATCAACTGCCTTGGCAAAATTTGGGATGGCATCCCACACCTTGGCATCGTACCAGTTTAGTGCTTCCGGCTGCTAGTGCGATCGTTACTGTCGATAATATTTCTTATCTTAGTTTACTGGCTGTAGCTGTTTTTTACGGACGGATCGCGATCTCGCAAAAAAATATTCGTTGGAGTTATCTCAGTCTTAGCTTTTTAGATGGCGCGATCGCCCGTTTCGGCTTGGAAAATAATTTGACAGATATCCTATTTTATGTGTCTATTATCGGATTTTCTTTGCTCTATATCGCCCAATTCGATCCTATTTTAATTAAACCAAAAAACAAGCAAAGTCGTCATTATTTAAGAATTTTAGGAATTGGAATCGTTTGTTTTGTCGCCTTAATTTTTCATCAAGATCGGGGTGGAATCGTACCTAGTATAATTAGTTTAATGGTAATTTTCGCTGGTTTAGGCTTAAAAGTTAGAGCATTTTTATTTGTCGGTACGATTACTTTTCTTTTGACAGTTTTTTATCATTTAATTGTTTTAAGCGTTACCTATGCTTTTTTGAAATGGGTCATAGGTTTAATTGCTGGAATTATTTTAATTATAATTGCTGCTAACTTTGAAAAACGCAGCCAACAAATGATTAATTTAGTCCGAAACTGGTTCAAAAAATTAGAAGAATGGCAATGATAAAAAATCGAAATGGAATCAAACATATCAGCTACGAATGAACTATAGATTAAGACACTCATTGTAAAAGCAGAGAATAGGTAGTAGGTAGTAGGTAGTAGGTAGTAGAGAACAAATAAAATTGTCAGAACCTTTGCTTCGACTGCTATAAGTAAATTATCATTAAAATCACGATTCTACTGCGATCGATAGGATCGAAATATAATATCAACTTTGTATCAAAGAGGTTACTTTCTGAGGCAAGGAAACGCCCCAAAGTAAGACGATGGGGTACTTCACTCTACTAATTGACAGGATCGAAACGATTGACGATCGCCGCCCAGAAAATCATCGGACAACCGATTAAAAAACAGATCGACCATTGTAGGGAACTTAAAGGAGTTGTTGCGAAAATTTGATTCATTAAAGGTGCTTGAGTGAAAACAATTTGTAAAGCGATCGCCGCAATTATTCCGTAACCGATCGCGGGAATTTGCCAAGTTCTTGCCATTTTTCCTTTAATTTGTAAGATTAAATTCGGGACTAACTGACTGAGACTTAAAAGGTAAAAAATTCGACCAGAAATTAAAGCATTAATTGCCATAGTTCTAGCTAAATCGATATCGCTAGTCATAACTTTTACCGATTCAAAAACGCCAAAAATAACGATCCAATTAAATAAAGCAATAGCTAAAATTCGCCCGATCCGACTGCGAGATAGGATCGGTTCGTTGGGTTGTCGGGGCGGTTTTTCCATGCCTGTAGCTGATTTTGGCTCGAAAGCTAAAGGTACGGTCATGGCAACCGAATTAATGGTATTTAACCAGAGAATTTGTAAAGAAAGAATCGGCAATTCTCTAGCTAACATGGTGGCAAATAAAATACTCATCGATTCCCCCACGTTTACCGGGAGAATAAAAGTAATTGCCTGAAGTAAATTTTTATAAACTGCCCGACCTTCTTCTACAGCAGCCTCGATCGAGGCAAAATTATCGTCTGTCAAGACAATATCGGCGGCTTCTTTAGCTACTTCCGTCCCACCATTGCCCATTGCAATGCCAATATCGGCTTGTTTGAGTGCGGGAGCGTCATTTACCCCGTCTCCAGTCATAGCGACTATCTCGCCGCGATTTTGCAAGGCTTCGACGAGGATTAATTTTTGTTGGGGGGCGACTCTAGCAAAAACCGAAGCCTCTTCTACTGCTTCAGTAAGTTGCTGGGGATTCATTTTCGCCAATTCTGCCCCAGTATAAGCAACTAGAGAGCCATTTTTAGTAATACCCATTTGACCTGCGATCGCGCTGGCCGTATCGGCCCGATCGCCTGTAATCATTTTGACTTGTATTCCGGCTTTTTGACAGGCTTTAACCGCATCGATCGCGCTTTGACGGGGCGGATCGATCGTCCCTTGTAACCCTAAAAAAATCAATTCAGATTCGATATCTTCGGGATTTATTTTCTTGCGATCGCTCGGTAAAAGTTTTTCGGCGAAAGCTAGCACTCTCAGCCCTTGTTCTCCCATCAGCCTAACTTGCTTTTCAATTTCATCGCGATCGAGATCGACATATTCGCCGCGATCGCCGGCCATAAATTGACAGCGTTTTAAAACTACTTCGGGAGAGCCTTTAATATAGGCAATTCTATCGTCAAAACAGCGGTGTAGGGTTGCCATATATTGATGTTCCGATGCGAAGGGAATCGAGTCGATTCTAGGCATTTCCTGCTGCATTTGCTGCTGATTTAAGCCCCCTACTTCGGCGGAAATAATTAAAGCTTTTTCGGTCGGATCGCCGAGGAGTTCGATTTTTCCCTCTTTATATTCTGCTCGAGCGTCGTTACATAACAAACCGACTCGCAAACATTGCTCTAAAGCGGCGCGATCGCTGCTATTTATCGAATCAGATACTGGGACAATTTCTGTTTCTTCAACACAATAGTTTTTCCCACCTGCAAAAACCTGTTTCACTGTCATTTTATTTTGAGTCAAAGTTCCGGTTTTATCGGAACAAATCACCGTAGTGCTGCCCAAAGTTTCTACAGCAGGTAATTTGCGAATAATTGCGTGACGTTGTGCCATTCTGCTGACGCTAATTGCCAAAGTAACGGTTATTACGGCCGGTAAACCTTCGGGAACTGCACTAACTGTTAAAGCAACAGCAGCCTCTAAAGCGTCTTTTAATTCTTGAAAGCGAATGCCGAGGACAAAGGTAAAAATTGCCAAACCCAAGACCATATACAGCCATTTTTTGCTGAATTTGTCCATTTTGCGGGTTAAAGGCGTGGATAAATTGTTGTGTTTGTCCAGCAGTTGAGAAATTTGTCCGGTTTCGGTATTTTGGCCCGTAGCGACTACTACCCCAATACCGTTACCGAAAGTAACCAAACCTCCCGCATAAGCCATGCTAGTGCGATCGCCGAGGGGTACGTCATTTTCTACTAATTCGATCGATTTTGAGATCGGAACTGATTCTCCGGTGATGTGAGACTCGTCTATTTGCAAATTATTAACTTCGATCGCCCGCAAATCTGCCGGAACTTTATCCCCTGCTTCTAAGATGACTAAATCCCCCGGAACTAATTCCCGCGACGGGAGACGCTTGATTTGACCGTTGCGAATTACTGTAGTTTCTGTGGTCATTGAAGATGCTAAAGCGGCGATCGCATCTTCTGCTTTTGCTTCTTGTAAATATCCGATCGCAGCGTTAGCAATAGTTACCCCCCAAATTACTCCAGCATTGACCCATTCTCCCAATAGAGCTTTGGTCAATCCGGCTACGATCAGAATGTAGAGCAATGGTTGATTAAATTGTTTTAAAAATTTTAACCACCAAGGATCTTTTTTTGTCTTTGTTAGTTCGTTAGTTCCAAATAATGCTAATTTTTCTGCTGCTAAATCGAGATCTAGTCCTTTATTTGCTCGAACTTGAAGAGAATCTAAAACTAGATCGACTTCTAGAGCATGCCAATTGATTTGTTCTCGATCGCGGGATTTAGTTGCAACCATCGCTTTATCTTTCTTCAATATTTAGTGTCAACTGTATATTAGCACTACTTTATAGTGTTCAAAGTAAAAATAAATTAAGCGATCGCCCATAATAGAGGTCTTTAACTTTACGCTAAGTTCGGTAAATTGTCGGCTAAAAAATAATTACTATTAAATGGATGGAAGTTGCTTCACCTTTGGAAATCTTCGGAAGACAAGTTCAATTTCAGCAAATAACTAAAATTCTAGCTTGCAATGGGGATTTATTAATTGCCGGAATACCTGGAAGTGGAAGGCGAACTTTAGTCAGAAGAGCGGCCCGAGAAATAAACGCGAAAACCATAGATATAGACTGCATTCGAGCTACTAACAGCCAGAGATTTTTACAGCTATTTTGCGAGGGTGCGAGTAATGCTTTTCAAAGCGAAACTGCTTTATCTGTAATTGAAAAATGGCTTGCAACTCAAGCAGGGGAATTATTCGCTCCCGCAATTAAAGGAGGAATCGAACCTAAGCCAATAGCATTAAAGCAAGAGCAATGGTTAGCATTTAAATTATTGATTCAGCTTACCCAACAAGTAGCCGAATCGGTTGACAGAAAAGTTGTCACGATTTTTCATGGTTTTCCTCACATTCGTTCTTGGGATCGTCAAAATAAGTGGGAAAAATTTTTGCGCGACGAGATCGAATCTAAAACGGCCGTCAGTTACGCCCTCGTAGCAACCATTGGTGAAATTAGTACGATCGCCGATAAGAACCTCGAAATAGTCAAATTATATCCTTTAGCCGATCGTGTAGTTGCGGCTGGAGTACAAGATATTTTGCGCCAGCAAGGATTAACTTTCGATCCGCGATCGAAAGCCCTAGAAATTTTTTTAAATGCAGTTCAAGGACATTTAAAAGATACTTCTAGCCTGCTGCGGCGTTTGAGCCAACTTAAATTAGATCGAGGGATAATTGGCGAAGCAGAAGTAAATCAGACAATTGAAGAAATACTATCGGATCTTTCGACTACGTTTGAATCTTTACTAGGTTTACTCCCCGCCAATCAAGCTCATCTTTTAGAATCCTTAGCACTAGATCCGACAACTAAACCTCAAAGTAAAGAATATATTAACAAACACTATCTTTCTCGAGGTGGCAGCCTTCAAGGTGCGATCGCCGGATTGCAAAATAAAGGCTTAATTTACGGCCCGGAACTTGGCTACAAAATCGCTTTACCTCTATTTGCTTTGTGGCTGCGACAGCGACTAAGTTGAATACTTAGTAGTTAGTAGTTAGTAGCAAGTAGCAAGTAGGGAGTTTTTCAATTTTCAACTAATCGATTAATTCATGATTAGTAGCACAAATATGATATTTAAACTTTTGACTCTTGCCTTTTGCCTTCTTGGTTTCGCTAAATGCCGAACTAAATTCGGCGGCGCGAAATCCGCTTTTGCCTTCTTGCTCCGGCTGCTTGCTCCGTCCTTATAGGCGAGGAGACCTCGCCACGGGCGGTGCGCTAGTTGCGTCTTGCGGAGGCGTGGACTCGGAGCGTGTATCCGAGAGGCGTGGATTCTGAGGTCTCCTCAGAATGTTGAACGCCGTCG
>JASJCW010000097.1 GCA_030065265.1 Prochloraceae cyanobacterium | reverse complement strand
ACTGCGGGCCCCGGCCCTAACAGCCATTCCAGCTAAACCGATCGCAGCTTGAGAGTCGCCAACCGCAGTTTGACAAGCACTTAAAACTAATAGTTCGATCGGATCGGTTTGTTTGAAGTCAGATCGCAATATGGAGTTTAATTCACTAATATTGATGCGATCATTCCAAGTCAAAATAAAAGTATCTTCGAGTCGAGAACTAAATTCACCGTGAGAAGCAATGTGAACGATCGAAAAAGGATTGCGATCCAAAGCTGTGGCAAAATTAGTTTGGGTAAAACGCTCGTTGAGGAGTATTTGAGAAGCTAATTTAGCTTGAATTGTATCTAATTCTTCTTTAACTCCCGGAAGTGCGGGAAAATCTTGACGCGCTTCGCTCAAACCTGCGAGTAGCACCCTCTCACCCGTTCTATTTGCGGTGCGTTCGTCGATTAATTGTAGAGTAGGAGCGTATGCGATCGCATATTTTTCAATTAAATATTGTTCCCCATCAAATAAAGCAGCCATCGGAATATTTCGCAAAACTCCATCCATGACAAAGACAAGATTTTGCACCTGATTAGCGGCTAATTGAGATTCTAAGGGGGCGATCGCCCAACTGTAAATGATTTCCGATAAAGTTTGATAGTTATCGTCGAAAGGATCGTTTAAAGTAACTCTGAAGCCTTCGATGGTGGTTTCTACTTGCAATTGACTGACTGGTGTCGCGTAGCGAGTTAGGGGTCGATCGGGTAAAGCTAAAATGATTTCTAAACGATCTTCGAGAATAATCGTGTAAAAAATTGCTGCATTGCGATCGATCGCGTCAATTCTAACGGGTTGAGCGTCCAGACAAGCATCTTTGAAAAAGTTATCTAATTCTGCTAGTTGTAGTGCTTCGATTGTTTCTCTAGCTAATTGTAAATCTGCTTGGGTTGCTTCTGGTTGTAATAACAAATCGGCTAATTCTCGATACAGTGGTTCGACAGTTTCGCGGAAATTAAATCTAATTTGGGAACTATTTGCGATTAAATCTCTTCGTAAAAAATCGAGGTTATCTTTAGCATGGGAATAGGCTAAGATTGCTTGTTTGCGATTTTGTTGTTGTTTGTAAATTCGGCCTAATTGCCATTCCCATTGATATGCTATTTCGGGAGCGTTAATTCCTTGAGCAATGAATAATGCTTTTTCGGTTAATTGTCTTGCTTTTTCTAAGTTATCGTTCAATTCGTATAACCTACCTAAAGTTCCCCAACCATAAGATAATCCTCTTCGATCTCCCAATGTTTCTGCTGCGGCGATCGCGAGATTTAAAATTATTTCGCTCTGGTTAGTTGGGATTAATTGGAGGGAATTTTGAGCTAAATTGATCCGCGCATAAACTGTATCGTGATTCGCGGGAAGTTGATTTAAATTTGCTTCGATTTGAGAAATTAAACTTCGGGCCGATTCTATTTGTCCGGTTGCGATTAATAAGTTAAGTTGGTTTAATTTTACTTCGATTTCCAGTCGAGGATTTTGGGAAGTTGTTAAAGTTTGTTGGTATAAATTCAAAGCTTCAATTAATTTGCCTTGCAATCTAGCTGTATTTGCCAAACTTAGTAAAGATTTAGCGATCGCTTCGTTTGAATTTAATTCTTGGGCGATATTCAAACTTGTTTGCAAGACTTTTTCTGACTCGGCTAATCGACCTTTTCCTTGTAAAAGAGAGCCTAATGTTAGTAAGGTTTGATGTTTAAAAAAATCGTTCGGTTTGTTTTCTAAATTTTGTTCTATTTTGCGAGCAATTTTTAGCGATCGCCCATAAAGTCCCAAATTTTGTAACGCTCTAACCGTACTAATTTGATTTTTTAAATAGTTTTGCTCGTCTTGGTTTTTTTGATATAAATCTGCTGCTTGTTGCCAATTGTCTAAAGCTATTTTAAATTGACCCCGCTCGAATTGTAATTGACCGTTAATTGCTAAAAGTCCGGCTAAGGCTGTTTCTCTTGCTTTAATGTTAGTAATTTTGTCGAGATCTAGATTTGCCGAGGCGATCGCTTTTTCGGCTGCTTGGAATTGACCTTGCTCTAAATAGATTAAAGCTAAATTTCGTTCTGCCAAAACTTTTTTTAAAAAGTTACCGTTTTTTTCTTCAGCAGTAATAATTTGGTTTAATAATGCGATCGCCGCCGAATATTCTCCATTTTGATATAATTCTTTTGCTTTTTCTACCGAGATTTCTGTTAATATTTTTGTCTCTAGTTCTGATTCTTTTTCTAGACTTGCTCTGGCATTTTTTGCAGTCAAAAAAGCTAGCAAACAAAGCATAAACACGACAATTTTACTTTTTTTCATGGTAATTTTATCTCCAATCAATAATTAGAATCTTCTTTTATATTCGAGCTGAAAATAAACCCCATTTTCTTGCAAACTATTGCCAGCCGTAGTTAATCCCACTAGAGGCTGACCCCAGTCTATTCTGGCAGTAAAATCCTCACTAATATTAAAAGCCAAAGCCAAACCAACAGAACCAATAGTATTAGTATTGAAGGTTAGTAAAGACTCCGAATTGTTCCAAACAGTACCAAAATCTATAAAAGGAATTAACTGCAAGCTACCATCAAAAGAGGGAAAACGAGCTAAAGTAGCCCGAAGTTCGGCAGAAGCAGATAAACCATTATCGGCTAAAATAGCATCTTGACGGTAGCCTCGAACCCGATCTAAGCCACCAATACTAAACTTTTCTAAAGAAAAAATCGAGCGATCTGCTAATTGCAAATCCGAACGGACTAAAAAGATTAAATTGCGGTTTAAAGAGCGCAAATATTGAACTTGATTGCGCCAAGAAAAAAAGTTACTTTGAGGATATTCAAAATCGTTAATATTTTGATTTATAGCAACATCAAAATTTTGATTTATAGCAACATCAAAGCTATTTAAGCCAAAATTAAATTGCGATCGCACTGCAAACACCTGACGGCTATTTCGGAGCGTCAATTCCTGAAAAAATCGCAAGACAGAAAGCCGAGTTTCACCTTGCTCGTTGGCATCCAAGATAATCGGAACAGGAATGCCATCAATAAAAGATTCAGTTTCTTTGCGATCGAGATTTAAACCGAGCATCAATTCTCGATTCGGAGATTGTAAAATAGGTTGAGTGTAAGTAAGACCGTACTCGCGATAATCAGAAATTAAATCAAAAGGAATATTCGGAAATTGAATTAATTCGCTCCTAGCAAGGCGAAATTTAAAATCAATTTTACCATTTTGAGGATTGAGGGGAAAAGTATAGCTGAGATTTTCGATCGCATTGCTACCGTCAGTATTGTAAAAACTTAAATTGAAACGATCGCCGAAACCGAATAAATTATTGTGAGTAAAATCAGCAACTCGACGAAAGCTACCCACCGCAGGCGATCGCAGGTTGTCCAATCTTGCAGTAACCGCCATTGTCGGATTTTCTGTCAGTTCTATTTCGAGAATACTCTGTCCGAGGTTAGTTCCAGCGGATAATTCAGCCGATAGATTAGCAATTAAAGGATCTAATTGCAATAATTGTAAAGCTGCCAGCAAGCGATTCTGATTTAAAATTGGTGAAGTGGCTGCTTCGATCCGCGATCGCACGTAACCGGGCCGCAGTCTTTTTAAACCAGTAATTTCGAGCGATTCTATAGTTCCTTCTACCACTTGAATAATGACCGTATCGTTTTCAATGACTTGAAGGGGAATAAAAGCACCGGAGGTAATGTATCCTTTCTGTGCGTATAAATCTGCGATCGCTCTGGGTGCTTCGGTAAGTTCGTTAAAACTTAAAGGACGATTTTGAAAAGGTTGAAGCACTTCGGCTAATTCTTCTCGACTAAAAACCGTGCTACCGACTACTTTAAATTGTTTGACAACGATTTGCCCGGGGATTTCTAAAGGTTGCGGAATTTGCTGCTGTGGTGGCGAAAGAGGCGGTAATAATTGGGGAAGGGGATCTGGTTCAGCTCGAGGGAGTAAAGGGGTTTGCGCCGCAACTGGGAAGATAAAACAGTTGAAAATAGAGCTGTAAACCAGTAATTTAAAAAAGCGATCGAGTATAAGTAACGACATACCGCAGCAAATAGATGAAATTTAAAAAATTGGTAATTATTGCAAGCAACTGGGATGAACTAAAGAATTTTTTGAAGATCTCGAAATCGGATTAGCAGTTAAAACAATTTTGCCATCAGCCCGTTTGACCCAACCTTTAGCTTCAATAAAAGATACTTTTTTTACTGCAACTTCAGAATCGTTCTTAACAACAACTGGTTTGATTGTTTGAGATTCTAAATTAAGATCGCTGGTTGGAATATCGACCCAATCTAAAAAATTTTCATCATAATTAATTGGGGTTGAAGGAGTTGGCGGTAAACCTCCTTTTCCGGTAACAATCAAAGAACTACCCCGAGCAATTTTACCCCGATCGAGGCGACAAAGATCCTTAGCAACTATTGCAGCAACATCGATCGGGGTTGACTCTAACTGTCTTAAAAGCGAACTGGGGTTAATATTGGCGGTTTCAATATTTATCGTGCCATCAATTCCTAATTCAGAAGAAGCGTTAATAGTTAAAAATTGAGGATAACCAAAGATAGCTCGGGTTGAAAGATCGATATTCCCACCTCTACCTTCAAAAGCATTGGCAATAATTGAATTATTTTCTGGAAAAGCAACAATAAAAGGACTGTTAATCTTTATATTGCCCCCATTTCCCCCCGATCCGGGAGTACCAGCATCAGTTCTGATAATACTGCGATTGCGAAAAGTTAATAAAGTGCCAGTATTGAGGGTAATATTGCCGCTATTTTGATTTTGTTCGGTTCGAGAGGTAATTACACCGCGATCGAGGTTAAGAAAGTTAGATTCGATCGAAATATTCCCAGCTTTTCCCAAACCAAAAGTATTGGCTGAGATCGTCCCTTGATCCTTCAAACTCAATCTATTAGTATCAATGGTGATATTGCCACCGTTACCGATCGCATTTTGATTGACATTGGTAGTAATTTCACTTTCAAAATTAGCAATTTCGAGGGAATTAGCATTAATAATTATATCGCCGCCATCTCCCGCTCCAGAGGTTTCTGCCCTAATATCACCGTTTTCAAACAATTTTAAAGTATTTGTATTAATATCAATTTTCCCCCCATTTCCCTGTGCTGACGATCCAACATCAATTTCTATATCGCCACTTCTACCTACCTCAATATTTTGAGCTGCGATAATAATATTTCCCGTATTACCTACCCCAGAAGTTTCTGCTCTTATTTCAGCGCGATCTAATATTTTTAAATTGGCAGTATTAATTGTGATATTTCCTCCTCTTCCCGTAGCGTTTCTACCCACATCAGCATCGATTTGACTTTCGGCAATAATATCTCCGTTAGCAGCTCTGGCCACACCACTAACTTCAACTAAATTAGTTGCGGTAATATTAATATTTCCGGCATTGCCTTCTCCTTGCTTGGCGATCGCAGCTGTTTCTGCTCTTATTTCCGCACCCTCTAATATCCTCAAAGTATTAGTATTAATATTAATTGTGCCGCCATTTCCTCGAGTAATTCCTAGATCGTTTCTCCTAGCAACATTGGCTGTAATATCGCTCCGATTATCCCTAAGTTCGACTAAATTAGTTGCGGTAATATTAATATTTCCCCCATTACCTTCGCTTAAAGTTTGCGCTCTGATTTGCCCGCCTTTTAATATCTTTAAATCATTAGTATGAATATTAATCGTGCCGCCATTTCCTGTGGCATTTGAATTAACATCAACTTCTATATCGCCATTTTCACTAACTTCGACTAAATTAGTTGCGATAATATTAATATTGCCCCCATTCCCCGAACCGAAAGTTTCTGCTCGAATTTCTGCCCCATCAGTTACATTTAAATTATTAGTATGAATGTTAATCGTGCCGCCGTTTCCTGTAGCAGTTGAATTAACATCAACTTCTATATCGGCATTTTTACTAATTTGAATTGAATTAGTTGCGATAATATTAATATTTCCGCCTTGGCCCGGGCCGAAGGTTTCTGCTCGAATTTCTGCCCGATCGGTTACGTTTAAATTATTAGTATGAATATTAATTGTGCCGCCGTTTCCCGTGGCATTTGAATTAACATCAGCTTCTATATCGGTATTAACCCCAGAGATCTCAACGGTATTTGCATTAATATTAATACTTCCAGCATTACCCGGGCCGAAAGTTTCTGCTTGAATATCTCCGGCATTGAATACTCTTAAAATAGCCGCATCGATCTCAATTTTGCCACCCTTTCCAGTTGCAAGGGATTCTACGAGAGCTTGTATGTCAGTTCCAGTTCCACTGATTTCAACTGTATTTGCTGCGATCGCAATTCCAAATCCATTGAGATTTCCTGATGTATTTGCGCTAATTTTTGCTCTGTTAGTTATTAATATATTGCCAAAACTATTAACTTCCAAATTGTTAATCAGCTTATTATTTAAATCTAGATTTACTTTTCCCGAATTTACTGCTGCTAAAAATATTTGTCCGTTCGGAGCTGATATTTTGCCTCCATCTACTAAAATATCTCCACCTAATAATCCGATTGTTTGTTGCGATTGTACTGCTAAATCACCTTGAATTATTATTTGACTTTGTTGGGCTAAACTATTAAAAAATAAAGCACTGGGATTAACATTAAGTAAGTTACTGCTTGCTGGCGCGATCGCGCTAAAACTTCCGCTATTTCCTAACTCTATTGCTGCGGCCGTGCTGCCGATAAACGACCCATTTAAATCTATTCTTGCCTCCGAGCCGAATAAGATTCCGTTCGGATTAATTAAGTATAAATTTGCGTTTCCTACAACGCCTAAAGTCCCGAAAATCTGAGACTGATTCGCCCCCGTCACTCGAGTTAAAATATTACTAACTCCAGTAGGATTAGCAAAGTAAACTGCTCGATCGTTACCGACATTAAATTCTTGAAAGCTATGAAAAAGATTGCTATCTTTTCTCAAACCTCCTTCGATTAAATCCCGATTGAAACCGTTATTAACTACTTGAGAATTATCATTATTTAAAGTAGTATCTGGGATTAATTGAGCTTTAACTTTAACCGATAATAATCCTAATAAAATAGTTACAAATATTGCCGCAGTCGATAATTTGTTTATCATAATTTATTTTTTAGGTATAGCTTAAAATATTATCTTAATTTTAAGTCTCCAATTATTATTTTTATAAAACTTAAATCGATCTCAATTAAGAGTTTTTGAGCTATTTAAAAATTTGAGAATAAATATAATCTTAATATCTTACTACTTAGCTATTGAGTGCAACTCGGATGGACTAAACTAGGATTATTTACCGCGCCTGAAATTGGATTACCCGTCAAAACAATTTTGCCGTCAGCCCGTTTTACCCAACCTTTAGCCTCGATAAAAAATTCTTTTTGAGGTAAATTAGATTTTTTTTGAATTGCATTTTCCGCTAACTTTGCACCGCTTAAATGATTATTTTCGCTGTTAATATCGACCCAATCTAAAAGATTTTGATAGGAATTAATTGGCGTTGAAGGATTTGGCGGCAAGCCACCTTTACCAGTAACAATAAAAGAACTTCCGCCAGCAATTTTACCATCTTCAAGCCGACAAATATCCCTAGCAACGATCGCCGCAGCATCGATCGGAGTTGATTCTAATTGTCTTAAAATCGAACCGGGGTTAATATCGGCAGTTTCAAGATTTATCGTGCCATCAATTCCTAATTCTCCGCCTCCACCGTTAGCATCAAGAATGAGAAATTGAGGATAACCAAAAATAGCACGACTTGAAATTGTAATATCTCCTCCTGCTGCGATCGGCGCGCTGGTAACAATTCCATTATTTCGGGGGAAAGCAATGATAAAAGGACTGTTAATATTTATATTCCCTGGCGATCCTGATGCTGGTCGTGCTAATCTATTATCCGCATCCCGTGCATTAGCCCTAATTTCACTGCCATTTCTTAAGGTCAATAAACTACCAATATTGAGATTAATATTACCACCATTTCGATCCGCCGCAGTTCTAGCACCAATGAAACCGTTATCTAAATTGACGAAATTGGCTGTTACGTTTATCGTCCCAACTTGACCTTGACCGAAGTTTTCAGTCGCAATTTCGCTTCTCGGTCTGATAGCATCAGGGGCATTGTTAATATTTAAAATATCGGTAGTAATATTGATATCTCCGCTGTTTCCTGTTATGGGATCGATTGCTCCGGTATTGGTGCGATCGAGGGTAGTCAGGTTGCCAATATCAGATTCTATACCCCCACCGGAAATAAGTTCGGTGAGTCTAGTAAAAATATCGAGACTTCCAGAATTTCCCGCTCCTCTAGTATCTAATTGAATATCTCCTTCATTTGATATTCTTAAAGTGTCGGTATCGATTAAAACATTGCCACCATTTCCCGTAGCACCTTGGCTGACGGTAGCTCTAATATCGCTATTTACGCCAGTTATTTCAACTAGGTTATTTGCTTGAATATAAATGCTGTAATCTAAGGGATTATTGCGATCTCTTGTAGTTTGATTTGGATCTCTTGCATTTCCTGCTCCTTGAGTTCTAACTTGAATATCCGCTTCATTCGATACTCTCAAAGTATCGGTATAAATGATAATTCTGCCACCCCTTCCCGTCCCATTAATATCTGCACTTATATCGCTACTAGGATCTCTTACTTCGATTAGATTGGATCTAATATTTATTGTGCCGCCATTGCCAGCCCCCGAAGTTTGAGCTTCAATATCTGCTCCCTCTGCAACTAGCAAACTATTGCTATTAATATTTATTGTACCGCCATTGCCAACTCCCGAAGTTTGAGCTTGAATATCTGCTCGATTTGCAACTAGCAAACTATTGCTACTAATATTTATTGTGCCGCCATTTCCTGTAGCAGTTGAATTGACATCGGCTTCTATCTCACTCGTCGATCTATCTATGTTTCCATTAGCTAATCTTCTTTCTGCAAAACCACTAACTTCAACTAAATTATTAGCTCTGATATTAACATTACCCCCATTTCCTCTTCCCCTAGTATTGGCTCTAATTCGACCGGCATTTAATATTCTTAAATTATCAGTATTGATATTAATATTGCCGCCATTTCCTGTTGCTTGTCTTCTTGTAACATCGGCAGTTATCTGACTTCGATCTATTTGTGGGTCTATATTATTCGGTTCATTGAATATAGTAAAACCGCTAACTTCAATATTTCTCGCATCGATATTTATATTGCCACCATTTCCCGCTCCAGAAGTATTTACAGATATCCTACTTCCGCCATTTACTAATAAATTATTAGCTGCAATATCGATTCCTTTTCCTGGTAGATCGATTGTGTCGGCTCTGACTCGAGCTGCTCTAATTATTTGAATATCCCCAAAACTATTAACGCCAGAATAATTAATTATATTGTTATTAATATCTAAATTTACCGTTCCTGAATTTATTGCTCCTAAAAATATTTGTCCGCTTGGAGCTTCTATTCTGCCTCCATCTACTAAAATATTTCCACCAAATAAGCCAAGAGTTTGCCCTGTTTTTACTTCTAAATTTCCTCGCACTGTGATTTGCTCTCGAGCTAAAGCATTAAAAAATAAAGCACTTGGATTAACATCAAGTAAATTACTATTAATCGGAGCGATCGCGCTAAAACTGCCGCTATTTCCTAACTTTATTTCCTCTGCCGTACTGCCAATAAAAGCCCCATTTAAATCTAATCTTGCATCGGGGCCGAATATTATTCCATTGGGATTAATAAAATATAAATTGGCATTTCCTAACACTCCCAAAGTGCCGAAAATATTAGAAGGATTCGGCCCGGTTACTCGAGTTAAAATATTTTGAATACCAACAGGATTGGCAAAATAAACGGAGTTACCTACGCCAACATTAAATTGTTGAAAACTATGAAATAAATTGCTTCCTCTGGTCGTACCACCTTCAATTAAATCGCTATTTAAACCATTTATAGTAACGTTATTATTAGTTACTATGGAATTTTGAAGATCTAAAGCAGGATTACCTAAAGTATTATCTGGGATTAACTGCGCTCTTGTGCTGAAGGGAAACAATCCCAGTGCGACGGTGATAAAAGTTGCAGCAGAAGCTAACTGTTTCATAGCAATATTTTAGCCATTTTTAACTAAAATACAACATTGAGGATTTTATTTTTATGCATTTTGCAAAACTTAGTAATAGTTGGAGTCAAGTATTGCGCCCTCGCCCGAACAAAATTATATTTTTGTAACTATGTCGGGCAGATTTAAATCTATTTAAACTTGGAATCGGCTTTATTTTAGCTAATTACTCGCTTTCTTGTGCTTGCGAGAGAAAATTACTAAACCAACAGCTAAACCAGTTCCTAAAAACATCGAATAAACAGCTTCTAAGACTGCATTATTTGATTTTCTGAGGAAAAAATTGCCTTCGCTCAACTCGACTTCAGTTAAATCGATACGATTGAGTTTGACAGATTCTAATTTGATTTTGGTGAGGTTTGCATTAGTAAAGCTATTGTTGTTGAGGTTAGTATTTGTTACTGTAGCTTCGCTGAAGTTGGCGCGGTCGAATTGAGAATTAATTGCGACAACATTATTCAATTTACTAGATTCAAAATTAGCAGCTCGAGCGTCGGTATTGTTTAGTTTAATTCCATTTATATTTGCTTGTAACAAATTCGCATTTAATAAGATAGCTCCGGTAAAATCAGCGTTTTTTATTTGCGATCGCGATAAATTACTTTCTGTTAAATTAGCAAAGCTTAAATTAGTATTAGTTAAATTGACTTTTTCGAGATTTACCCCTATCAATATTGCTCCAGTTAAATTAGCTCGAGTCAGGTTTGCTCCACTTAAATCTTTTCCTCGAAGATCTGCTTCGCTTAGATCGCACCCTACTAAATTAGCTGATGGAGCAACTTTTGCTATGCATTTTTCATCTGCAGCATAAGCATTAGATCCTAAAAAAATAGCAGCGATCGCGCTTGCTGAAACTATTATTTTTTTAAGAGTAATTTTCATAGGTGCAACCCCGCAATATGATTTAAAATAGTTACGCCAAATTCCTTCTAATAAATAAATCAAGGTTCTCTGAGTTGACAGAAGAAACCTTGATAATGAAACTCTAGGAGACTTAGTTTATTAAAATTTGTTTGGTTTATTTGTTATGTGTTTATTATTAACTATTTTTCTAAAAATTGCACCGATCGAGATCGGTATTTTCACTGATTTTTCGCACAAATACGGAGAAATATCAAAAAATAGCTAACTTACTTCTCAGTATATACTCTAACTTGTAAGATTTTTTTCAACAAGTTTAGTCTTTTGCGATCGTTAAGTTTTTATTTCGAGGGATTACTATTGTTTTGTAATCTTTTCTCACATTGTAGATAATTATTTGTCTCTGAAAATAATTCAAGGAATTTCGTAAAATTTTGTAAGAATAATACATAAGTAGTAATACGAAATTCCGCTTCAGCTAGAATTGTAGTTCATTGAGCATCAACTAATCGCTCTGATTCTGGTTTCTTGGCTCGATTGCAGTTGCGAATAATTAGAACCGAACAAGATGCGTGATGAGTGACATAATTACTAACGCTACCTAAGAATAACTCTTTAAGGCCCGAAAGTCCGCGATTGCCGATCGCGATTAAATCAACTGTCAATTCTTTAGCTTGTTTGCAAATAACATTACCTGGATCGCCAAATATTTGGACAGTTTTCGCCTCAACACCAGATTTTGCTGCTTTTTCTTTCATAGCTTCGAGAGCTAGGAAGTTTTTTTCTTGAAGAGCTTGCCATTGTTTTTGATTTTCTTCGAGAATTTTTTGATAAACTTCTGGAACGACGGGATATTCGATTGAATATAAGGCTGGATTTACTCGATCTTCTCGATCTGGAGGCAAAACATTTAATAAGATTAAAGTAGCTCCAGTTGATTTTGCCAAAGTTAGAGCGCGATCGAAGATAGTATCAGTTATGTCTGAGAAATCTAATGCTACTAAAATTTTTTGCCACATCATATAAATTCCCCGCGATCTTGAAAATTTTTGTTAAATAATTATTTTGAAACTGGATCGATCTTGAAGGTTATTTTTGTTTGAGTTGAGATAGATAATATTTACCTCTAATATCAGCATAGATCTTTCCAACAGAAGGGATGAGCAAAAAAA
Source organism: Prochloraceae cyanobacterium (assembly GCA_030065265.1). Taxonomy (GTDB): domain Bacteria; phylum Cyanobacteriota; class Cyanobacteriia; order Cyanobacteriales; family JASJDA01; genus JASJDA01. The sequence goes on along the minus strand of JASJCW010000097.1, from coordinate 6,610 downwards.
ATTAAAACAATATTAAATAAATAAAAAAAAGCTCGTGTTGCGATCGAGAATTTTCTTTCTGAATAAGTGATGAACTGGCGTTCTTTTTACTAATTGATTCAACTAGCCTTGAATTAAACCAACTCAATTAGTCTTTTGATTGATAATACATTTAGCATCGAGTACATATACTCCTTTATCCTCTAATATTTGGCAATCTTTTTTCTTTTGCAACAGGATCGGCTCGATACCAATTTCTAATTTTTTTTCCGCCGCTCTAGCAGTAGGATTGTATTGTTGTAACCATTTATTATTACTGAGATATTCGGGTGTAAAACTAGCAGATTCTAACATCCAAAAATTTATTTTATAGCGATCGATAAAAGTTTCAACTGTTTTAAGGTTATCTGTATATTGAGCCTCTATTAAGTCAATAGTTCTCTGACGAAATCGATTGTAATATCCCAGATGAAAAGGAATGCCGTATTCTCTTGCAACTAAAATAGATCGATAACTGAAACTAGGAATTAAACTAGCTTCTTCTGCCAAAGATGCGATCGTAATATCTTGAGGTTGTTTGGCAAAAAATTGATATATTTGGGGGCGATCGCCGCGCACATATACCGGAAGTGGAAAGCGATTTACTAATAGAGGATAGTAAAAAACAATGCAAATTACAGCGATCGAAATTGTCGCTTTTGCTAATATTTTTTGAAATCTAGATCGCTGTTGAAGCGACCATTGCCAAAGCTTTTCGATCGTTAAACTAATAACGATTCCTGCGGCGATCGCTAAAACTATTTTTAAAGTATGGTCGTTGTATCTGCCAGGAAAATGTAATTTAAATAAAAATAAATGAGCGGCTAAATACATCAGCCAAGATGCAAACAGGATTTCTCTTAAAATCGAGCTTTTTTTAGTTATTAATCCGGCTAAATTGAAAGAAGACTTATATTTTAAAACGATCGGCAAAAAGATTCCGAAAGCAATTAAGATGCTTCTAAAAACATGGATCGGAAACAAGCCGCTATTTTCGGCAAAGATCCAATAAACAAAGGGATTATCCACAAAGAATTTTAAACGGCCGCGATCGCCAAAAACTGGCAATTCTTTAGCTTGCTCTAAAGTTGCTACCGGATTAAACTGACTTCCCGAAGCAGTTGTAATTAAATAAATTAGAATAGCAAAGATAATAATGCCACAACCAGAATAAAAGAATCGATAATCTTTTTGATTTTTAGAAATTAAAAAGCGGTTGTTTTCAATTTTAAATAGTCTGACTAATAAAATAGCACCGCAAATAAATAAATATTGAGGATAAAAAATCCCAATTAAGAAAAGACTAATCAAGCATAGAATCAAATTTTCTTTCAGTAAATAATATAAAAAAGCAATAAAAAACGGATCTAAAAAAGCCCTTGGAGTTGCCGAAGAAAGATCGTCTTTGACTAAGACGGCTTGATCGAATAATAAAGTTGCTAAAAATGCAGATGCGGGAATGGGAAAAATTTCTAAAAACAAATAATAAAAATAAATCGCCGAACTTACCATTAAAAATGGGGGAATTAACTTGTTTAATAAAAAAGGATTGACCCCAAAAAAAGCCGGAATTTTATATAGCAAAGTGTAACCGATTGGAGCGCGAGATTGAAAATAGTCAGCAATTAGATCGTTAGGAAATAAATCAGCATCGAGAAAACGCATCATCCAAAATACATGTTGTCTGGCATCATCTTGAACGATATAATCGCTAGCAAATGCCATTTTCAACATCAAAATACTATAGAAAATAGTAAAAAAAAGACTGGCAAATAACCAGAATTTAGAGCGATAAAATATTTTAAAATTACGAGCCATTTTGCGATTTAATCTAAATTTCCAGCAAGAGATAATTTACCAGCTCTCTGATAAAGCATAAGTGGATCGATAACTATCACCCGCGATAGTTGAGCCATTTATCTCAAAATATATCTAAAGAATAATTTAAATTTTCAAAAGAAGTCTTAATCTGTAACAGAGCAAAATAGCACCCGAAAAAATATTTTCAGGGAGCAAGGGTATTTTTGGCTCGAATTTGAGTCAATAAAACAATAAAGTTAATACGAGAGCCTCATAGTAGCCGTGAAACTACCAGAATAGTTGCACGCCGGCGAAGCCGGATCTCTTCGAGATCGCCCCGATTCTTGAAAAAGTTCTTGTGGGGAAAGCCGGAAATCTGATTATATAGTAATGATTCGCAAAATACATAGATATCGGATTTTTAAAAACTTCCCTTTCCTCATGAATATACGCAATATAAAAACAACTCCCTTTACAGACCAAAAACCGGGCACATCTGGACTGCGAAAACCAGTTACAGTATTCCAAAAACCCCATTATTTAGAAAACTTCGTCCAATCAATCTTCGATAGTTTAGAAGGTTATCAAGGTGAGACATTTGTAGTTGGTGGAGACGGCCGCTACTACAACCGTCAAGCGATTCAAATTATCCTGAAAATGGCAGCAGCAAACGGTGTCGGCAAAATTCTCGTCGGTAGCGAAGGCATTCTTTCCACTCCAGCAGCCTCCTGTATTATCCGCAAAGAAGGAGCTTTTGGCGGCATTATTTTATCAGCCAGTCACAACCCTGGAGGCCCCGAAGGAGATTTCGGAATTAAATATAATATTGGCAATGGCGGCCCCGCACCAGAAAAAGTAACCTCGGCAATTTTTGAACAAACCAAAGTTATCGATACTTATAAAATACTTGAAGCCGCAGATATCAACATCGATCGCCCCGGATCTTTTAAATTAGGAGATATGAGCGTTGAAGTTATCGATTCGGTAGAATCTTATTTAGAATTAATGGATTCCCTATTCGACTTCGATCGCATTAAAGAATTTATTGCTTCTGGAAGTTTCGAGATGTGCATCGACTCCCTCCACGCTGTCACCGGCCCCTATGCCCGTGCTATCTTTGAAAAACGTCTGGGGGCAAAAGAAGGTACTGTGAAAAACGGCACGCCTTTAGAAGACTTTGGCGGCGGACATCCAGATCCTAACCTAGTTTATGCTAAAGACTTGGTCGAGATTATGTTCTCCGAAAACGCGCCTAATTTTGGTGCAGCTTCCGACGGCGATGGCGATCGCAATATGATTTTAGGTAATAACTTTTTTGTTACTCCCAGCGACTCTTTAGCCGTAATTACAGCTAATGCTAAATTAGTTCCAGGATATAAGGATGGTTTGGCCGGAGTAGCGCGATCGATGCCAACTTCTGCTGCAGTAGATAAGGTAGCGGCTAAATTAGGCATAGACTGTTACGAAACGCCTACCGGTTGGAAATTCTTCGGTAACTTGTTAGATGCGAACAAAGCAACCCTTTGCGGTGAAGAAAGTTTCGGCACCGGCTCTAACCACATTCGCGAAAAAGATGGTTTGTGGGCCGTACTGTTCTGGTTAAATATACTAGCAGTTCGCCAAGAATCCGTAGAAGATATCGTTAAGCAACACTGGCAAACCTACGGACGTAATTTCTACTCCCGTCACGACTACGAAGAAGTAGATAAAGATCCCGCTAACGAATTGATGGACAGGTTGCGATCGATGGTAGGGGAGATGAAAGGCAAAGAATACGGTAACTATACCGTCGAATATGCCGACGACTTCAGTTACACCGATCCGGTAGATGGTAGTGTCAGTTCCAAACAAGGCATCAGAATCGGTTTTACTGACGGTTCTCGCATTGTTTTCCGCCTTTCCGGTACGGGAACTAAAGGAGCTACTTTGCGCCTTTATTTGGAGAGTTACGAACCAGATGCCAGCAAGCACGATCGCGATACCCAAGAAGCACTCTCGGATCTGATTGCTTTAGCTGAAGAAATTGCCCAAATTAAAAAATTCACCGATCGCGACGCGCCCACTGTAATTACTTAGTAATCGATCGAGTTCCCCGCTACAATTCAGTGGCGGGATATGCTCACAATCTTGCTAGAATAACCATTCCTGCTGGAGGTAAATCGATTCTGACAGTAGCGCGATCGCCATTATCAAGAATCTCAACAGTTTCATTATTAGGGGGTCTGCGTAATTGATTGTCAGTCCAATCACTTTTGTAAAGAAAAGTCATTTTTTTCCCTACCGGATTTAGAGATCCGTCTACAGTTACATCTGCACCCCTACCTTCAAGCGCGTTGGTATTGATAGCGACGATAACCTCTCGATCGAACAAAATGCGAGACCAAGCGACTAATTCTTGTTTGGGTGGAAAACTAAAGGGTCTATTTAAAAAAGATGTTTCCCGCAAATACTGACGACCGCGACGCAGGGTTTTACCAATGTCGTCTTTTCTGTTACGAATGTTAGCAATGGCCGCAATTTTGATATAACTGGGATGGTCGCGATCGAAGAAATGACAGTTTTTAGTTTCAAAAGCACCGAAAGTTCCTCCAAACATTGATTCTCGAATGTAGCGATCGTCATTTTCGTCAGTAAAATCAGGTTTTTGACCGTCGAATGCTTGTTCGGTACCGTAATAAATACAAGGTATGCCTAAAGTAGTTAGCTGCACTCCCACAGCATGAGCAACTTGTTCGTATCGATCGTCGATATTATTATCGGCCGAAAAACGTTTCTTTTCCCGTCCAACCATATCGTGGTCATCTAAAATAGAAACGTGATAGCGTCCTGTCTCGCGATGACTTCCTAGAGCATCATGACCGTAAAACTGCTCGAAAAATTCTTGTGGTCTTCTGAATCCTTTGACAGTTTCTGCTAACTTTTTCGGTGGTTCGCCAATATCTAAAGCAGCATCGATGTTGCGACCGAATATTTCTAAATAGTCGCGAGCGAGATCCGCACCACCAGTTACTTCTCCTAAGAGCAGAAAATTTTCTTTACCAATTGACTCGGCATATTCGTGAATTGCACCGCAGAAGTCGCGAGAAGCTTCCCAAGGGACGTGTTTGACCGTATCGATCCTAAATCCGTCGCAATCGGTTAAAGCGATCCAGTATTGATATACTTTGATTACCGCACTTAAAACATCACTTCGATTCAGATTGAGGTCTTTAAGATCGAAAAAGTCACCGCGTCGAAATTCATTATCTGGATGAAGCGGATCTTCCCAATCATAAGGATCCCATCTGTTGTCACTAATTTGACCCGCTCTAGTGTACCATTCTAAGTTTTGAAACTCTTCGGGCCAAACACCGTCTTCTAGATTAGAAATGTTGGGAATGCTATTTCCGGTACTAGATCGCCAACCACCAAATGGATGAGGAGGAGAAAATCGATACCGAGCAGTAGTTTTGGCTTCTCCATCGACGTTATAAAACCAATTATTTCCCGTATGGTTGTAGATAATATCTAAAAGAACGTACATCTCGCGATCGTGAGCAGCATCGACTAAATCTCTTAATTCTTGACGAGTACCAAAACGGGGATCGATTTCTAAAAAATTTTGAATTCCATAACCATGATATGTTTCTAAATCTGCTCTTTGTTTCCACATTGGCGCGATCCAAAGAGTAGTAACTCCTAGACTTTGTAAATAGTCTAATTTACTCTTAATTCCCTTAATCTTTCCGCCTTGAAACTTCTTTCCTCCTACCAACCATTCTCCTCGATTGTTAGTTTTAAATTGGTCTGGATTGGTGCGATCGAATTGAGGTTTACTAGATTCTTTCCCATCACTAAAGCGATCTGGTAAGAGAAAATACAGAACCTGATCTCTCCAAGTTGTCGGGCTTTTTTGTACTCTGCCGCGCGGTTCTAAATTTGCTTCAGAAAGTTTTTGAGGTGCGTCTGTTTCGATCGAAGTCATAATTTTTACTAGATATTAAAAAGTAAATCGGTTTATAGTCGAGTTTGTTTTTAGTTGCAATCCAAAATGGTTAATTTATTTTTTTCTTTTTTGGATCTATGTAACTTAATTCGGACTTATTTACAATTTTTGTGCAATAAATAGGTTCTCTTAATATTTCTTAATTAACGATCGGCTTATTATTAGTAGCCAACAACAATAATAAGTTTTAATTTGTTTGTTTGAATCGACGATCTCTTTTTAAAAGATCGCTCCTAACTCTTTAAAAGAGTTGACCGACCACCATTAAGTAGAATTTCTTCAGCCAAAATAGAAGAATCGTCGCTTACCATCGCGAAAAGAACTACTTTAGCAATTGCTTCTGGCTTGCTAAAACGACCGATCGGCGCGCGTTTGAGAACGGCTTCAGCTACTTCGGGAGGAAGTTCCATTTTCGACCAAATAGGTCTTTCGATCGGGCCAGGAGCAACCCCATTAACCCTAATTTTACGAGGAAGCAATTCTAAACTAAAGGATCGAGCTAGCGATCGCACTGCGGCTTTTGATGCTGAGTAAATCGCTTCTCCTACCAAAGCAGTTTGCGCTAATGTTGTTGTATTTAAAATAATGCTGCTACCTTCTTTGATTACGGGTTCGAGTGTTTGTACCGTGAAGAATATAGTTAATCGCTAGGTAATTTACAAAACTTTTTTTGCCTCTTGCCTCTTGTCTCTTGCCTTCTGCAAACGAAAATTGTAATTAATAGAGCGAATAACTATACTCCTTTAACGTTAATTCCGATTTCGCGATCGAACCCTTCTTCTGTTACTTCCCGAAATTCAGCGCGCT
>JASJCW010000096.1 GCA_030065265.1 Prochloraceae cyanobacterium | reverse complement strand
TACTTGACGTTAGTTGCTTTGCTAAATAGGGAATATTTATTAAGGAATGTTAATTAGATTGTTATTTTATTTATGTTCGCTCAGTTGTTAGGCATACCAACTTTTACAGTCTCGAAACAGGTAGTTGTTGATTTCTATTCCGAAATCGATCGCCTCAATTATCTTAGATATGTTTCCCAAAGACTACCGCGCTTGTATGAGTGGATTGTCGCTTTATCTTATGCTATTAGTCTGAGGAATAAGCGGGAAGTCTGGGGACTTTTTGAAGTAGGAGTTGCTGAATTTGGTTCGGATTTGATAAAAGAAGCTTATCAGTGCGTTCTCGACTCAATCGTAACTGAAGAAATTGATTGGCTTTGTGACAATCTTGATGGTTTATTAGCTGTTTTAGATCGATAGCTTTGATTAGTTTTGCTCCTACTATAAATAGCTCTCATTTGCCAAAGGCATCCATAATAAATTTTTTCAACAATCGCTTTTTTTTGAAAAAAATAATTGTAATAACCGCCTGTCCGTTAACAAGTTTCAACAGACAAGCGGTTTTCAGATTAATAAGTTTTTAAATTCAATTGAGCAATACTGCGATCGGATTCAGGCTATTAAACTTGATTAAAGCGAAGCTCGATAATAGATAATTGCTAAATTAAGTTTATTACTTAGCTTTGCTTGTTTTAATCGTTTATTTGGCGCCGTTACCAACGAAAGCTACAGTTAAACTATCGTAAGTTAAGAAGTGATCGAGATGGTAAGCTCTTTCTTCTGTTTTAAGTAAAATTTGTTCGTAAAGATAGCGACTAGCGCGATCGCCTAAGCTTTCTGCTTGAGCAGCTTGACGGCGCAATACTTTAATAATTTCTTGTTCTGCTGCTAAGTCGTTTTCGATCATGCTACGACAATCATACATTCCGTCCTCTTCTGGATCGAAGCAGCATAATTCGGCTAACTTAGTAAAACTAGCTGCGGGAATTCCACCCAATCCATTAAGACGTTCTGCTAGATCGTGAACGTGACCTTGTACTTCATCGTAGCTTTCTTGAAAGTAGTCGTGTAATTGAGTGAACTCAGAACCTTCTACTACGAAATGATGTTTTTGATATTGCAAATATAAACCTTGGAAGCTTGCTATGAGTATATTCATACCTTCGCAAACTGGTTCGGTAACGTTTTTTTCTAAACAAACAACGTTCTCTTCAATTTGACCGAAAGGGCGTAACAGTCCTTTTGTAGCAGCCATTTTTGTGTTCTCCTCTCATTAAGCTTTGCTTGTTGCAAATACAATATAACAAATAATTGACCCACTGTGTTGCGAAAATGGGTTCTTTTTTACGAAAAAATATCCTTTATTAATATTCTATATCATTTCTTAGGAAAATAGAATGATTTTAATTGACAATAATTTTCGTTTAGGGGTTATACTTAAGCTAAGCACAAAAACTACTCTTTTAAGTTGAATTGGGACTTTAGAGTCTCAAAGAACCGAAAGGAGCAATTGAAAACTAACTGCAAATACTTATCTATTAACGGATAATGAATTTAAGCAACCCAGAAGCAAAAATATCTCAAATTGTCAAAATCAATCGAGCCGATCGCTGGCTAGTTTATCAGCGTTTACAACAATTAGGGATAGCTTGTCAATGCTTCACCAACAAACCATTACGAGTCGAATTGAGTAGCACTAAAGATGCGATTCAACTTTGGAGTGTAGTTAAACAAGTCGATTCGAGTCGCACTGAATTAATTGGTTGGTTAGATAGTTGCTGGCAAATCAATTCTTATTAAAAATCGAGCAAAGGTTAAAGGTAATGACGAAATTAAAGGACAAAGTCTCAGAATTCAGCGTTATTGGCGAGCTATTAGGGTTTATTTTTAAAGACGGTTATAAGATTAAATATCTCAGAATTTTGGTCTCAGAGCGAGAATATTGGATTAAATTGCCAAAAGAACTTCGCAATAATTTAGATTCAGCAATTAAACCCGGATGTTTGCTCAAAGTTAATGGAGAGGGACAACTCTCTCTCAGAAACGGCAAATTAAAACTTAAAGCTACAGAAGTTAGTCTTGCGGCTACTCTACCGAATATTTCTGGTTGCGGCAGTTTAGTAGCAGAAAATAAACAAACTAAGTCCAAAGCCACCATCTTAGTATGTCAAAAGTCAACTTGCTGGCATAAAAAAGGTGGCAAAGCGGTATGTCAATCAATTGAAGCGGGTCTGCGCGATCGCGGTTGGGAAGATAAGATAAAGATTAAAACAACCGGCTGTTTAAAACAATGCAAGAAAGGGCCTAATGTTGTAGTAATGCCGGATAAAACTAAATACAGTCAGGTGATGCCCCAACAAATCCCAAATTTACTAGAAAAACATTTTGCTTAGGATCGTTTAATTACGTCGTTTTAAAAACCAAGATTTTAATTGTTTTTTAGTGGCAGACTCGAGAATCCCACCTAAAACTGCTAATTTATGGTTGGACATCGAGCTATCGGGTATGTTTGCGACGGTGCGAATAGCTCCGGTTTTAGGATCGTCTGTACCGTAGACTAATAAACTGATTCGAGCTTGAACGATCGCCCCGGCACACATCGGACAGGGTTCTAAGGTAACGTAAAGAGTGCAGTTGTCTAAATATTTTGAGGCGATCGCAGCACTAGCAGCTCTAATTGCTAAAATTTCTGCGTGTGCGGTAGGATCTCGATCCCTTTCTTTGCGGTTCGATGCTTTGGCGATTAAATTTCCTGTAGGATCTAATATGATTGCTCCTACAGGAACGTCACCGTTTTGCCCGGCTTCTTCTGCTAATTCGATCGCAGAATTCATCCATTGTTTGTGGATTAAATAAGTTTGGCGATCTATTCTTGGTAAGGATATTTGTTTAATAATTTTTATTGACTCTTTTATTATTAATTAGCGTTTTGTGCTAAGAGCGGATCTAATTGTCCTTTGCCATCTAATTCATGGATGTCGTCGCAGCCACCAATATGCTGGTTGTTGATAAAGATTTGGGGAACAGATCTCCTACCATTAGCACGCTCGGCCATTTGTCTCCTGGCATTTTCGTTGCCATCAATTTTATATTCGGTGTAGTTAACTCCTTTCCACCACAGCAGTAGTTTTGCCCTGATACAGTAAGGACAAGTTTGCCAGGTATAGATTTCTACTTTGGCTTTAACTTTTTTTGGATCGCGACCGATTAAAGGATTGAGGAAGTCTAACATAGTTTTTGTTTCGTTTACACATAAGATTACTAATATTGACACTCTCACGGCTGAAGCACGTGAGATTCTTTTCAGCACTTGCTAAACTGTAGGGGTTCGAGAATTCCACAACTTAACACGCCTAGGCATTGTCAAAACGCCTCTAGCGAAACCACGAGCATCAAACAGAAACCCATATTGCTCCGCGACTTTTCGTGCGATTCCTATTGCACCATTAATATCAGCATTGAATTCGATTCCAGATGCAGAACGATACAAGCCTCGCTTCACTCTTCTACCAGATGCTTTCCATCCTTCGGGTTTTTCACCGTACACGGGAATATCATCTAAGTCCAAACTTGAAGCAACAGAAGTATAACTTTCTTCTGTTTCAATGAATCGAATGCCGTATTGCTCCGATAATTGCTTGAGTCTTTCTTTTAGTTTTGCTGTAGGAATTTGAACAAACGTTTGGTTGTTCTTTTTTCCCATATTAGAGTCCTGTTTTTGTCCTTTATTCCAGCCGAAAACTATCGTCCCAATATTGTGGTCTAAGCAGTGATTAATTACAATACGAGCAGCTTTGTTAACAGCATCGCGCATTTGTCTATTTCGCTTATTTGTCGTCAAGTCCAATAGCTTGCACCAGAAACCTTGAGATTTTGTCTCCTTAATAGTTGCAACTCGCTTGTTGTACCATTGATTTAAAGATTTAAGATGCCTTCCATCTACGATAAAGCTAGTATTTACATTGCTAATACAAGTTAGCCAATTATCGATTCCGTGGTCAATTGACAACAGATTGTTTTGGTCTAAATTAGTAGAATAAGCTTGAGACTGAGTAACCCAAACTGCATCAAAATATCCAGCACGCGGGACAATTTGTAATTCCTTAACAGAGTCCCAATCAAGATTTGAGGGAAAAGGTAAATATATCTCAGCAATATCAAACCATACCTTACAGCTTTTACCAAGTGGTACTCTCACACCCTGATCTGTTAACTTTAACCATCGTTTCGGATAGCTAATTTGGAACAATCCGCGCGTTCGATAACTGGGGAATTTTGGCTTGTTAGCTAGTTCTCCTTGTCTCCATAATTTCAGTAGTTTTTTGTAGCCATTAATCGCTTCACCTACTGCCATACAGGTCTGCTGTGCCGCAGAAGTATAAAGAGCTTTCATATGAGGATTAGTCTTTAACTGGGTTGCTAACCAAAATTTGTTTGCATATCTACCAGTTTTAAAGTGAACTTGCCTTGCCAAATAGGTAGTGCAGTTGTATAACTTATTGGACTCAGAACATAAATATTCTAAAACCGCCGATAACTCTTTATTATCAGGTAATTTATTGATTTGGGCAGTCATAATTTTTGTCATAGAGCAATGATACTATGATTGTTGATAATAGTCAATTTATCAACATGAGAAAGAATTCCAGAAATTATCGACATAGTTCTCATTGCTTGGGTTTAGCAACAGTTCATTTATGCTGGATTCCTAAACGAAGAAAATCTGTCTTAATCGGAAAAATTAGAAATAGGCTAGCCGAAATCATTAATCAAGTAGCAATAGATAAAACCTGGCTTGTTAGGTCTTTAGAAATCGCACCAGACCACGTTCATTTGCTAGTTGAATATGATAACAATCATTCAATAGCTGAAGTTGCTAGAGCTTTTAAGGGTCGCTCTAGTAGGTATCTTCGACAAGAATTCCCCGAACTACTAAAACTTCCTTCTCTTTGGTCAAGGTCTTATTTTTATGAAACTACAGGCAAAATCAGTACCGCTAAAATCAAAGAATATATTGAAGACCCATATCATTACTAACAAATACTTCACTCACGGCTAAAGCCGTTCTAAGACTTTTCCGCCCCGCGCTAAAGCGACGGGGTTACCAAGTTACGTATATCATGTTTATTGTGCCAAAGAAGTTATCTAAGTCGATCGATGCGATCGATATCTTTATTTTTATCTCTCTTTGAAGTGCATTTGTTTGTAGGACGCGCAAGTTGACCGTTTTTAAAATTGTTTGGATCGCATTTTTAATTCATAATTTAATCTTTTACTTTCTCGGTATAAATTTTAAAATTCAAATTACAGCTTAATTTAAAGGGTCAAATTAAATATTTTAAATAGTAAATATTTTAATTGTCGAGAACCTATTTACAAGGCTTTCCTGAAATGGTAGTATTTTTTTGTCATAGTAAATGATGTTAATTTCGGGTTTTATTATTTATTTTTAGATTAGTTAGTTGTCTAGCTTTTATTTGCGTTTGTTTGGTTTTGACTAGCTGGGTTTTAAGAGTGATTTGTTAAATTGATTTGTTTTTAAAGTAATTGTGTACTTCTTGACAATATTTTTAAAATGTGAATCTTAGGTGAGAGTGAAGTTGGCGATCGACAACTTAAAGCAAGATCTTAAATCTGTTTTTTGCTAATATTTTTACCTTGTTTGATATGTAACACAAGTATAATCCTAACTTCTGTTATGTTCGTACACCACACGAAAACCAATATTAATCAAATTTGACAATGGGAATCGATCGCAATAGCAGTCACGATAAGCGGAAGTACATAGGGATGGTGTTTTAAGAAAAGAACCACCACGGATAATTTTAGCCTTCCCCATAATAGAATTGAAATCTTCTTGTGCTAACCAAACACTACCGTCATTTGCTGCACCTTGATAATTTTTATGGAAAAAATCTTCGCACCATTCCGAAAGATTACCGTGCATATCGTATAAACCGAAAGCATTTGGGGGAAAAATTCCTACGGGAGTAGTTTTTTTTCTATATTCTCCTTGCGGGCCATTTTCATAGCTACTAGAGAAAGTTTTTTTTAAAAAATCGATCTTTTCTTCCTCTAAATGAATACCTACTTCATCAAACATATCCATCCACATTGCATACATTTGCTTAGATCTTTCTGTTTCTCCACAATAATTAGCTAGATCGCTTGTAATAGTTTCGCCAAAATAAAAAGGTGTAGTAGTTCCGGCACGACAAGCATATTCCCATTCTGCTTCGCTAGGTAACCGATATTGTTTTCCTGTTCTTTGGGATAGTCTGTGACAAAATTCTTTTGCTTGGTACCAAGTAATTGTTTCTACTGGAAGTTTATCCCCGTTAAATGTAGAAGGGTTTGATTCTAAATCTAGATCTATCTTAGGGAAACTAGCAACTTGTTTCCATTGTGCTTGAGTTACTAGAAATTTACCCATATAAAAAGGTGGTACTGTTACTCGATGTTGGGGGCGTTCGTAATCGGAACTACCTTCTTCTGTTTCTGGTGCACCCATCATAAAAGTACCGCCAGGAATAGCAACTAGATCTAAAGTTATGCCATTGCCTAAGTCTTCTGTAAAGTATTCAGCTTGTTTGTTGGTGCGATCGATTATTTCTCCGTAACTATTGACAGTAACTACTTCAAAGTTGAAAGTTTTTAAATACGGTTTTGTTGTAGTTAGTTCGATCGCCTTTAATTCTGTTTCTTTAATGACAACAATAGTATCTAAATCTTCTAATTCAGATTCAGATTCGATTGTATTTTCTAAATCTTCTAAGTCTGCTAAAACTTGAGAGACATTTTGATAGCGATCGCGATAATCGGAGCGTACCATTTTAGTCAAAATTGCGGCTAAATTATCGCTAACAGAAATAAAATCTTGCCAAATTATTTCATCATTATCATCTTCTGGCAAATCAAAAATAGGCAACCCAGTTAAAGCTTCGATCGCAATTATTCCTACTGCGTAAATATCGCTGCTCAATTTGGGTTTACCAAAGATCTGTTCTTTCGGCATATAACCGCGAGTGCCAATACCGAGAGTGGTTTTTTGTAATTGAGTATCTTGGACTTCTTTGACAGCACCAAAATCAATTAAGATTAATTCTCCGTTTCTATTGCGAATAATATTGCTGGGTTTTAGATCGCGATGGATGATTTTTTCTTGATGGACTAAATTTAATTTAGATAATATTTCTTGTAAAAAATAAAATACTTTTGCTTCGCTCCAACGATGACCGATAACGATTTCTTCAATGAGATCCCAACCTTCGATCAGTTCTTGAACTAAATAAAAATTATTATCTTGGTTGAAGTAAGCAAAGAGTTTGGGGATGAAATTATATTTTTCTCCGAGACGATATAAAGTTTGAGCTTCTTTTTCAAACTTTTGAACCAGGTATTGAAAAATTTTGAGATTATCTTTTGTCTCGATCTTTTTGATAACTCGTTGCGGTTTAGGAGTTACGGGAATATTTAAATCTTCAGCTAAATAAGTCGTCCCAAATCCTCCCTTACCTAGCTCGCGAATTATTTTATATTGACCTTGTAAAATCTGTCCGATTAAATCTTCTTGCATAAAATGATTTTGAATATTTCGATCGCATTTCGAGCATCAAAATAATAGCAACCGCCATACTATATAGCCTGTAAATAATACAATTTCTTATGCTCTTTCTCATCAATTGATCGCGTTGAAAATCTTGCCGATCTCATTAAATTAATAAAACTTAACAAAAACAAATTTCCGACTCAAGAGCAAGGAGATGCCCGATTCTGGTAGACTTTTGAGATGGAGCTATAAATAAGCTGCGACTTAAAAAAAACATAATAAGCAATTGAGGGTAAAAACTCGTGGAAAACACTCTAGGTTTAGAGATTATTGAGGTTGTCGAACAAGCGGCGATCGCCTCGGCAAAATGGATGGGTAAAGGTGAGAAAAACACCGCCGACCAAGTAGCAGTAGAAGCAATGCGCGAGCGCATGAATCAAATTTATATGCGCGGCCGGATTGTAATTGGTGAAGGGGAAAGAGACGACGCTCCCATGCTTTACATCGGTGAAGAAGTCGGAATTTGTACTCGCGAAGATGCCAATAAAGTTTGCAACCCAGAAGAATTAGTTGAAATTGATATTGCAGTAGATCCTTGCGAAGGAACTAACCTAGTTGCTTACGGACAGCCCGGATCTATGGCTGTATTGGCAATTTCGGAAAAAGGCGGTTTATTTGCTGCACCCGATTTTTACATGAAAAAATTGGCAGCACCAGCACCAGCGAAAAATCATGTCGATATCAACAAATCGGCAACAGAAAACTTGAAAATAATTTCCGATTGCATGAACCGCGCGATCGAGGAATTAGTTGTAGTAGTAATGGATCGTCCCCGTCACAAAGAACTAATTCAAGAAATTCGTCAAGCTGGTGCGAGAGTAAGATTGATCAGCGATGGTGACGTATCTGCAGCTATTTCTTGTGCTTTTGGCGGAACAAACATTCATGCTTTAATGGGAATCGGTGCCGCACCTGAAGGAGTTATCTCTGCTGCAGCAATGCGCTGCTTGGGCGGACATTTCCAAGGACAATTAATTTACGATCCAGCAATAGTAAAAACTGGTTTGATCGGAGAAAGCAAAGAAAGCAATATTGCTCGTCTCAAAGAAATGGGAATTGAAAACCCAGATAAGGTATATAATGCTGAAGAGCTAGCAAGTGGCGAAACAGTTCTTTTTGCAGCCTGCGGGATTACACCGGGTACTTTAATGGAAGGCGTTCGCTTCTTCCAAGGTGGTGCTAGAACTCAAAGTTTGGTAATTTCTTCTCAATCGAAGAGTGCCAGATTTGTCGATACTATCCACATGAGCGACAAACCTAAATACCTTCAATTGAAGTAGTCAAAGTTGAGATTAAAGCAACTTAAAGATTGAAAAGATAATTTCAATTTAGTTGTTTTCACTCGAGAAAAAATATCTTATTTGCTAAAACAATTCTGTCTTTTTTCAACAGGATTGTTTTAGTTTGATAAGCTGCAAATTGTTGGAGTGGAAATTATCACAATTTATTTACACGGCTGAAAATATATATAGTTTTTTGTAGAGTATTCTTAGCGCCGATAGCGGAACGAGGCAAGAGGCAAATTTAGGGAGAACACATGAATATTGTAGTTGTCGGTTTAAGCCATAAGACAGCGCCAGTAGAAATTCGCGAGAAACTGAGCATACCAGAAAATTTAATTGAAAGTGCGATCGCCAATTTGGGTAAACTACCCCACGTTGAAGAAGTAGCAATTCTCAGCACCTGTAACCGATTGGAAATATACGCGGTTATTCAGGGAACAGAAACCGGAGTAGGAGAAATCATTCAGTTTCTCTGTGACAACTCTCAGATCGACTCCTATCAATTACGTCCTCATTTGTTTGTTTTGCTGCGTCAAGATGCGGTACGCCATCTGATGAGGGTAGGAGCGGGTTTAGAAAGCTTGGTACTCGGAGAAGGTCAAATTCTCTCCCAAGTTAAAACCACCCATAAGTTAGCACAGAAATATAAAGGAATCGGTAGATTATTAGATCGTTTATTTAAACAGACAATTACCGCAGGTAAAAGGGTTCGCAGCGAAACTAACATCAGTACGGGTGCAGTTTCGATTAGTTCGGCAGCAGTCGAACTGGCACAATTAAAAGTAACTAATCTAGCTCCGCGAGCAATTACAATTGTCGGTGCTGGCAAAATGTCCCGTTTGTTAGTGCAGCATTTAGTGGCAAAAGGCGCGCAAAAAATAACTATTGTCAACCGAACTAGTAAAAGAGCTGAAGATCTGGCGAAGAAATTCCCCGATGCCAAAATAGCAATTTGTTTGCTAGAGCAAATGATGGATGCGATCGCAGTCTCAGATATCGTATTTACCAGTACCGCAGCTACCGAACCAATTGTCAATCGGGCTAAATTAGAGGCTTGCGCGATCGCACAGAGACAATTAATGTTAATCGACATTTCCGTGCCTCGTAACGTCCATACAGACGTAAAAGAGGTGGTAAACATCGCAGCATACAATGTAGACGATCTCAAAGAGGTAGTTGCAAAAAATCAAGAAGCTCGCCGTCAAATGGGCCTCGAAGCAGAAGCTCTATTGGAAGAAGAGATAGCCGCATTTGAAAGTTGGCGACACAGTCTTGAAGCAGTGCCGACGATCAGATCTTTACGTTCTAAAGTAGAGGTGATTCGCGAACAAGAGTTAGAAAAAGCTTTATCTCGTTTGGGCAGCGAATTTGCTGAAAAACATCAAGAAGTGATCGAAGCTCTAACTAGGGGAATTGTTAATAAAATTATTAACGAACCAATGGTACAATTGCGGGCACAACAAGACGTAGAAGTTCGCAAACAAGCAATGGAGTCTTTACGATTGCTGTTTAATCTCGATACAGAAAAACAATATAGCTGATTAAGATAATAAAAATAAGGTCTGCTCCGTGAAGAGATCCCTTTCGGAGTAGTTTATTTAGAATTGAAAAATACTTTCGGCTGCTATGTTTAAACTATTCTCCAAGCAACCTATCGATCGCATCCTGTTAATTGTTTTGGCGATCGCGATCGCTTTGATGGGAATTGTTCGCTTGACAGTCGAAGTGTTTTGGTTTCAAGAGTTGGGTTATCTGAACACTTTTTTAAAGCGTTTATTTTGGCAGTTAAGTTTGTGGTTTGTGGCGACGGGTTTTTCGACCGCATTTTTATTAGTTAATTTGCGTTTGGCTGCTAATATTAAGTCGAGATATATCCCCAGACCAAAAAGTTTTCAAAGCAAAAAAAATTTAAATCCTTCCCAGAGTCAAAAATTATTAGTTGACGAAGCTTATAATAAGCCTCGAGGCATATCTCTGGGTTTATATTTGCTCTTACCGATAGTAGTAATATTGGGAATATGGATCGGTTTAATTGTTATTTATTACGGTCAAGAAGCCCTCAGATTATTTCAGCCCGATTATACTATTTTTAAAGTTAAACCGCCAATTTTATTTCCTTTTGAAATAAATAGTCTTTCACCAAAATTGTGGACGGAAGTATCTAACCATACCGGGCAAATTATTGGCTTAATTACAATCTTTGTTTTAGTATTATTTAATCCCCTCTTTTGGCTGAGAACGATCGCCTGTTTGATAAGTGGAATTTTTGGTTTATTGATAGCAGGAAACTGGACTAAAGTATTACTTTTTTTCAATGGAGTACCTTTCGATCGCTTAGATCCTATTTTTAAAGAGGATGTTGGATTTTATATGTTCCAGTTTCCCCTACAACAATTATTTGACTTTTGGTTGGGGGGTTTATTTGGTTACGCTTTAGTAGCAGTTAGTTTAATTTACGTTCTTTCAGCTAACAGTCTTTCTGAAGGTAAATTTCCCGGATTTAGTATCAACCAACAACGCCATTTATACGGTTTGGGAGGATTAGTGATGTTTGCAATTGCTTTGCATCACTGGCTCAAACGTTACGAACTGCTTTATTCTAGTTTGGGAGTAGTTTACGGTGCCGGTTATACCGATGTAAAAGTGCGCTGGCCGTTAGAAGTTATTTTAGCAATTATTGCCACAGTCACGACAATTTTATTCCTTTTAAGAGTTAAAAGAACTGCGAAAAGAAGAAGTAAAAAAAATCCTTTTCAAAGAGTTCCCTATTTTTTAATCCCTTTAGGATTGTATTTAATTACTACAATTGGCGGCAATGCGATCGCACAAATAGTCCAAGTTATCGAAGTGCAACCGAACGAACTTAGATTAGAATCCCCCTATATAGAAAATAGTGTCAATTTAACTAGGGAAGGATTCAAACTCGATCGAGTTGATGTGGTTAATTTCCAACCAGAAGGAATTCTTACGGCTGAAGAATTAATAAAAAATAATTTGACTATTGAAAATATTCGTCTTTGGGATACTCGACCTTTATTGCAAACAAACCGACAGTTACAACAGATTCGACTTTATTATCGATTTCCCGATGCAGATATAGATCGCTACACCCTGAAAGTAGAGCCAGACAAAACAAGTAACTCGCAAAGCGATCCTAACTTGCAACAAGCAATCAAACAACAAGTAATTATTGCCGCTAGAGAATTAGATTTTAATGGAGTTCCCACTAGAGCGCAAACTTGGATTAACAAGCATTTAGTCTACACTCACGGTTATGGTTTCACTCTTTCTCCAGTTAATAAAGTAAACGAAGAAAGTGGCTTACCAGAATATTACGTTAAAGATATCGGTAAGGGCATAGAAAATGCCAAAGTTAACATTCCGATCGGCAAACCAAGAATTTATTACGGCGAAATTACCGACAATTACGCTTTAATCGATACTAGAGTTAAAGAATTGGATTTTCCCGAAGGCGAAGATAACGCCTACAATACCTATGACGGGACTGGAGGAGTAGCAATAGGTTCGATTTGGCGCAGAATTGTATTTGCTCAGTATTTACAAGACTGGAGGATGCTATTTTCGAGAAATCTGACTCCAGATACTAAAATTTTATTTCGCCGTCAAATTACCGAGCGAGTTCGGGCGATCGCTCCTTTTCTTTCTTTCGATCGCGATCCTTATTTAGTTGTAGGCGACGGTAAAGATGTCAATCAAGGGGGTTCGCCAAATTATTTACACTGGATTATCGATGCTTATACGATCGGCGATCGCTATCCTTATTCAGATCCAGGAGAAAATAAATTTAATTACATTCGCAACTCGATTAAAATCGTTGTCGATGCTTATAATGGCGATGTTGAATTTTACGTTGCCGAACCTGACGATCCGATAATTCAAGCTTGGCAAAAAATTTTCCCCGGTTTATTTAAACCTCTCGATGAGATGCCATCGGAGTTACTCGCTCATATTCGCTATCCCGAAGATCTTTTTGATATTCAATCTGAAAGGCTCTTAACCTATCATATGCGCGATCCGAGAGTGTTTTACAATCGCGAAGATCAGTGGCAAAATGCTTTGGAAATTTACGGCACTGAATTACAAAAGGTAAAACCTTATTACCTAATTATGAAGTTACCGAAACTGCCGACGGCAACAACTGAAGAATTTATCTTGGTCAATCTTTATACTCCCAGACAGCGCAATAATTTAATTGCGATGCTTTTTGGCCGCTCTGATGGCGAAGATTACGGTAAACTCTTGTCTTATAAATTTCCCAAACAAACTCAAATCTTCGGGCCGGAACAAATTGATGCGCGAATCAATCAAAATCCAGCAATTTCAGAACGGATTTCTTTATGGAATCGTCAAGGATCGCGGGTGGTTCAAGGGAATTTATTGGTAATTCCGGTCGAAAATTCTTTAATTTATGTCGAACCTTTGTATTTGGAAGCAGAAAGAAATAGTTTGCCTACTTTAGCTCGGGTAATTGTGGTTTACGAAAATCGCATTGTGATGGCCGAAACTCTTTCTGAGGCTCTCGAACGAGCTATTTTTCAAGCTGAAGAAACTACTACACCCCCAGTTACGACAACGATTGACGAGACTCCACCAGTGGTTGAAAGCGGTCTTGACGAGTAAAAGCGCAGATCGAAATTAAATTGTTACGTGTCAATAATTACATATAATTTATTACTTAACGAAAAGGAGGAGAATAGAGCAGTCCGCTATTTTTCCAGAGTTTGTTCTGGCCTCGAGGTATTTGTAACTCAGAATTTGCGCCGAGGTTGCGATCGTAAATTTCTTGGTAGTTGCCGACGTGAGTGACGACGCGCTCGGTAAAATCTGGAGCGAGGCCTAAACTCAAACCTAAATCCCCTTCAATACCTAAAAAACGTCTAATTTTTGGATTTTTAGATTGCTTCATCTCTGCGATATTTGCGCTGGTAATGCCTAATTCTTCGGCTTCGATAGTGGCATAAGTCACCCATCGAACTATTTCAAACCATTCGTTATCTCCTTCAACTACTGCGGGGCCTAAAGGTTCTTTTGAGATAACTGCTTCGAGAATGTCATGTTGCTCTTTATCTGCTAAGGTCAATTTGCGGGCGAATAATTGGGAGCGATCGAAAGTAATACCCTGACAGCGTCCTTCTCTGTATGCGGTTAAAGCATTTTCATATTTTAAAAATCTGACGATGTTGTAGTTGACTTGCAGTCGAGCCATTTCGTCAAAAAGATTCAGTTCGCTAGTCGTTCCGGTAGTGACGCAAATAAATCGATTGTTTAAATCTTCCCAGCTTTGAATGCCGCTATTTTTGCGAACCATAACACCTTGACCGTCATAAAATGTAATCGCGGCAAAATTTACTTTTAAAGCTCCATCGCGTTTGAGAGTCCAGGTTGTGTTGCGCGAAAGTATATCGACATCGCCATTAGCAACAGCAGTAAAGCGGTTGTTTGAACTGAGGGTTTTGTATTCTACTGCTTCGGGATTGTTGAATAAAGCAGCGGCTACGGCACGACAAATATCGACATCGATACCTGAATAGCGATCGCGTTCTCCTTTGAAACTAAATCCTTTAATCCCACCGTGAATGCCACAAATTACTTTTTCGCGCTCTTTAACGATTGCTAAACGACTCGTAGGGGTTAGCTTTTCGCTCTGCTGTGCGGTTGGATCGCTTTCTATTTTTTGTCGGCGATCGCAAGCATTGAGAAGGGTGGCAATAACAATTATTATTAAGAAAAAAAAAGTTTTTTGTTGCATAATTCATTTAATCGAAAATCATCCCGATTGATAAAGTTATTCTATTTTAATCGGATCGTAAGTTTGCCAAACTTGAATTTCATGTTTGCTGCTACTAATTATTATTCTTTTATTGCCACTAATAGCAACATGATTGATATATTCTGTTTGCTTTTCATTGAGTTGTTTATGCTGGCCGCTTTCCAAATTCCAAACTACTACGGTGCGATCGTTACTCCCGCTTACTAAGATATTGCCTTGTGGATTAATATCTAAAGAACTAATTTTTTGAGATTGTTGTTGGTATAGTTTAATTTTTTTTCCGGTTTGAGCGTTCCAAATACCAATTTCTCCGGTGCGATCGCCGCTAATTATTTTGTCAGATTGAGGTGATATCGTCACGGCAAATACTTCAGAATTTTCTTTAATCGTATTAACTAATTGTCCCGTTAGAGCATTCCAAAATTTAACTGTCGTATCGTTACTACCGCTGACAAGATTTTTACCGTCTCGGGAAATTTCTAAAGAATTAATCGTTGCTGAATGACCTAAAAGAGTATGAATAATTTCTTTTCTTTCTACATCCCAAACTTTTATATTTCCTGCGATATCCCCACTAGCAAGCATTTTTCCATCGGAACTAATTGCTATACTTTCAATACTAAAAGGAGAATGACCGGCAAAAGTATGAATTGCTTTTTGTTTTTTAGCATCCCAAATTTTAATTCTCCCGCGTTCGTTAGCAGTGATAATTTTATTCCCATCTGGAGTGATGACAATTGCATTAATATCTATTTTCGATTCATCTTGAAACGAAGCAATTAAATTGCCAGTAACTACGTTACCAATTATTATTTGTCCGTGACGACCGCCGATAACAATTCGCTCTCCTTGTAAGGCGATCGCAAATGAATTAATTAATTTGGCTTCTCGAGTCAAAAATTTAGATAATGCTGCACTTTTTACGTAGTGGGGTAGTTTTTCTACAGTATTTTGGATGTTTTGTTTCCCTGTTGGTAATCTCACAGAATTGGGAAAAAGAAATAAGCTAAATATTATCGGGCCGATGCTAAGCAATATTAAAGCCGTCCATATATTTAACCACCTACTTTTGGATTGCGATCGTTCGCAATTTTGGGAATTATTCTTAGCTATAAGACCTTTTTTTGTTAGATCGAACTCATCTCTCCTTGTAATTGAAGGAAAACTATTTAAAACTTTAAGTTCAACTTTTTCAGCTTCTGGTGGTGTTAATTTTAAATCTTGCTGTAGTTTTTGTAGTTGTCGTTCTCGGTCGGCGGATAAAGGATATTGTTGAGATATTAAACTCAAATAAAATCGTTCGTATTTTGCTAAATTGACTTGTTGAACTTGGTTTTCTTCGTTTAAATAGTCCTCTTTTCCTGGTTTGTCAGACAGACGAGCGCGAATTTCTCGAAAAGGAGAAGACCCTTTTCTTTGATATTGATGTTGGCTGTTTTTATCTTCTTGTTTCATTTTTTTATTAAGGTGGAATCTGAATCAAAAGTTTAGTGTTTTTTATTTATAAGATTATATTCTATTAATTTTTTCATTCTTATACTAGCAAGATCGTTTGTGTTAAAAAAATTAATAGATTTTAAAGATCGATCTCATCGGGGATCGAATCATTTAATTTCCCCGGATCGAGCTAGAAGTTAAGTAGACTGGCGATCGAAGATTATTCTCGATACCTAATCTTTTTGCCGATATTAAGGGTTTTAACTTTTAGTTCGATTCTTATAAATTGTAAATATTGGGGATTAATAGTATGCAATTTGGGTAATTGCAGATTGAGTCGGTAAGTATTAAATTAAATTGTGACTAAATTCTAACTACTATGGAAATAAGCAAAGCTAAATTAAAGTCGATCGCACCTTTTCCCAATCTATTGTTAATAGATCGCTACTTACTCAAAGAACTGATCTTACCTTTTGTCTTTGGAATGGGTTTGTTTTCCTCTTTAGGCATAGCTGTGGGGACTTTATTCGATCTGATTCGTCAAGTCAGCGAATCTCAAGTATTACTGGCGATCGCACTTCAGGTATTGTTCTTAAAAATGCCGGAGTTTGTTGCTTATGGCATTCCGATGTCGGTACTATTAGCAACTTTAATGACTTACAGTCGTCTATCTCAAGATAGCGAATTAATCGCGATGCGTTGCATTGGAGTGAGTTTATATCGCTTAGTAGTGCCTGCAATCGTCTTCAGCGCGATAATAATGGGAATAACTTTCTTGTTTCAAGAATCGATCGTTCCTGCGGCTAACTATCAATCTTCTATTATTCTAGAACGGGCGATCGCAGATGGCGATGCTTTTTCTTCCAAGCAAGAAAATATTCTCTATCCTCAATATCAACAAGTTTTGCAGCCAAACGGACAAACACAAAGGATGTTGACTCGTATATTTTATGCTGAAGAATTCGATAATGAAAGAATGCAGGAGTTGACAGTTTTGGATCTTTCTGGAGGTGGAATCGATCGAATCGTGATTGCAAAATCAGCAACTTCCAACCCACAAACAAATAGTTGGGATTTTTTCGATGGTTATACTTATTTAATTAATCCTGACGGGTCTTATGGTAGTGTGGTGCGTTTTGAAAAGCAAACCCTTCAAATACCTAGAGATCGCCTTAACCTAGCCGATCGGAGTTTAAAATACGATGAAATGAATATCTCTCGAGCTAGAACAGTTTTAAAATCCCTCGAGTCTAGTGGAGATGAAAAAGCAATTCGTCAGCTTAAAGTCCGCATTCAAGAAAAGTTATCTTTTCCGTTTATTTGTCTTGTTTTTGGCTTAGTTGGAGCTGGTTTGGGGTCTAGATTAAGCTCTGGTGGTAAAGGGATTAATTTTGGTATTTGCTTGTTAATTATTTTCGGTTATTATCTATTAGCTTTTATTACTAGTTCTTTGGGTATGTCTGGTACTCTTCCCCCAGTAATTTCTGCTTGGCTGCCTAATGTATTTGTTTTAATTGCAGGTAGTATAATTTTAGTCAAAGTATCCGGTTAAGACAAAGTTTATTAATCTAGAACGATCGCATACAATTGTCATTAAAATTGATTGTTTTATAAAAATGAAATTCAATTTATCTTTACTTGCTTTTTTCTCAATAATTCCAATTTACTGGTTATTTTTTTTTAATCTATCTGCAACAGCTCAGCCTAAATTGATTGCTAAAAAAGATTATGAATTAGCTCTTTTCTCTCGTCAAGCATATCTATACTATCGATTGGGTACTACTAGATACGAAGAAGCAAATTATGCTGAGGCTATCTCAGCTTTTACCAGAGCAATCAAGATCGATGATAATTATGTTAATGCTTATTATTACCGCGCCTTAGCTAATTATAAGCTGCAAAAATATTCATTAGCTTTAGCAGATTTCGATCGCACTCTCAAACTAGATTCTGAATACATTTCTGCTTACAACAACCGAGGTTTAATTCGCTATCGCTCCCAATTATATTCTCAAGCGATCGCCGATTTTACTAAAGCGATCGAACTTAATAATGATTATGGCAAAGCTTATGGTAATCGGGGGTTAGCTCGCTATAAAATAGGGGAATATACCGCGGCGATCGCCGATTTTACTCGAGCGATCCAACTTAATAATAAATCGGATTTTGTTTATAACTATCGAGGTTTAGCTCAATATAAAATCGGGGAATATTCAGCGGCAATTAAAGATTTCGATCTAGCAATTAAAATCAATTCTAATTATGCCGATGCTTATTACAATCGTGCCAATACTAAATATAAATTAAAAGATAATTCAGCAGCAATTCAAGATTACGAAACAAGCATTAAACTCAATTCTAATTATATTTTTGCCGCTTATAATCTGGGAATTGTTTTTTATCAATCTGGGGAGTATCAAAAAGCAATCGATAGCTTTACTACAGCGATCGCCTTAAATCCCAATCATGCTAACATTTATA
>JASJCW010000095.1 GCA_030065265.1 Prochloraceae cyanobacterium | reverse complement strand
CAATTCGATTTAATTAATTGTGTCGGCGTTTTACACCATTTGAGCGATCCCGTTAAAGGAATTGAGGCGATCGCCTCTAAATTAGCTCCTGGGGGTTTGCTGCATGTTTTCGTTTACGCTCAGTTGGGTCGTTGGGAAATTAGTTTGATGCAACAGGCTATTTCTTTAATTCAAGGCGATCGCCAGGGGGATTATGTCGATGGGGTTAAAGTCGGTCGAGAATTATTTGCTTCATTACCAGACAATAATCGACTTGTCAAGTACGAAAAAGAGCGATGGGCTTTTGAAAATCAAAAAGATGCTGCTTTTGCCGATATGTACGTCCATCCCCAAGAAATTGATTACAATATCGAAACTTTATTCGAGTTAATCGATGCTTCAAGATTAAAATTTATTGGCTTTTCCAATCCCCAATACTGGGATATTACCAGACTGGTTGGCAAATCTGAAGATTTATTATCGAGGACGGAAAAATTAAGCGAAAGAGAACTTTATCGACTGATCGAGTTACTAGATCCCCAATTAAGTCACTATGAATTCTTTTTAGGACGAGAGCCGATCGCCAAAATAGATTGGTCTGACGAGGGAACTTTTTTAGCCGCAACTCCAGAAATTAGCCCCTGTATCAATGGCTGGCCGAGTCAAAATATTCTCGATCGCGATTATCAAATGGTTAGTTTGTCTGCGGGAGAATTTGAGTTTTTAAAAAGATGCGGCACGAACAAAACTGTCGCGGAGATCTTAGCCGAAGTGGATTTAGATCTCGCCGCAGCCAGGGGATTGTTGGCCAAGCATTTAATCTTTTTAACGCCAAATCCCTCGTGAATGATATACAAAGAAGCAAATAATTGCCAATTAGAAATACACAAATGTTTAAAATTGTGACCGTCCCGTGATATCATGACTGCTGACTTGTGTATAGCCAATATCAACTAGTGCCTTAAAAACGATCTGCGAGATCGGCTCGTCCCAAGATCATTTTTGTGATTGGTTAACTCCCTGGTTGGCGATGCGTCTGTTTGATGTGTCAGATCCACTGAGTTACGGAAGTTCCGATCCGAGGCGATCGCCAAAAGCATCTTTACTCCCTGAGACAATAAAATCCCTTAAACCAAACCCAGATCGCAAGTGAGTCAGTCTAACCAATCTCTAGCAAATAATCCAGCAGATCCAACCACAAACGTTGATGGGATTGATTCCTCAACAACAGAAAACAATTCTATGGAAGAGTATTACCAACTGCAAAAAACTTTGCGGATCGTTACTCTTTGTTTGATGGTAATTATTTTCTTTCCGGTTTGGATTTTTTACTCTTTAAACACTGCATTAAACTACGTTTTAGGTGCTAGTGTTGGTGTAGTTTACTTGAGAATGTTAGGCACGGATGTCGAAAAATTGGGCAAAGAAAAAAGTTCCCTCGGTTCGAGAAGGTTGGGACTTTTTGCCTTAATGATAATAGTCGCCACGCAATGGCAACAATTAAACGTTCTCCCAGTATTTCTAGGATTTTTAACTTATAAAGCTGCCATAGTAGTTTACACGATTCAAAGCTTTACATCAATCCGAGAATAAGTAGTATTCTTAGGGAAAAACCCAGAGGAAAGATATT
The DNA here is from genome assembly GCA_030065265.1 of Prochloraceae cyanobacterium. Classification (GTDB taxonomy): domain Bacteria; phylum Cyanobacteriota; class Cyanobacteriia; order Cyanobacteriales; family JASJDA01; genus JASJDA01. The sequence goes on along the minus strand of JASJCW010000095.1, from coordinate 17,057 downwards.
TTAATAAAAGAGTAAATCCGATTGAATCGAAATGATAGATGCTTTAACTTTTTACAACAATTTGACCCTAGCCGAGTTAGAAGTTGGCAACCACTTTTACTGGCAAATTGGGAATTTTCAAGTTCACGGACAGGTCTTTATGACCTCTTGGTTTGTGATTGCGCTGTTAGTGATAGCTGCGATCGCAGCAATTACAAATAAAAAGGTGCAAACAGCCCCTAGCGGGATGCAAAACTTCATGGAATACGTTCTAGAATTTTTGCGAGACCTAGCGAAAAATCAACTAGGGGAGAAAGATTACCGTCCTTGGTTGCCGTTCATTGCGACCTTATTTTTGTTCATTTTCGTATCGAACTGGTCGGGGGCTTTAGTACCTTGGGGATTAATAGAAATCCCCGACAGCGAATTAGCAGCACCGACAAACGATATTAACACCACAGTCGCCCTGGCATTGCTAACATCTTTAGCATATTTTTATGCAGGATTTAGTAAAAAAGGATTGGGATATTTTGCCAATTATATTCAACCAATCCCCATCCTGTTGCCGATTAAAATTTTAGAAGATTTCACAAAACCCCTCTCCCTAAGTTTCCGTCTATTTGGTAATATTTTGGCGGACGAATTAGTCGTGGCAGTGTTAGTATTTCTAGTGCCCTTATTTGTACCTTTACCATTAATGGCGTTAGGATTATTCACCAGTGCCATCCAAGCCTTAGTATTTGCCACCCTAGCCGGGGCTTACATCCACGAGGCGATCGAGGGGTACGATGAAGAAGAGCATGAGTAAAATGAGAAATGCAAAATTAGAGCTAAAATCTGAATGAAATAAAATTTAGAAAAAAACTCGATTTAAGCAGCTCAAAAAACTCAGTAGATAAGAACAGTAAAGCAGTAATTGAGAAATAATAAAAAATCTCTCGTTGCTCGCTTCAAAAAGCGAAAATAAATAACCAAAAAATCCAAGGGATTTTGTAGAAAAAAGGAAAAAAGATAATCATGGATCCAATTATTGCATCTGCCTCCGTTATTGCTGCTGCTCTAGCAGTAGGTTTAGCCGCGATCGGCCCTGGTATCGGTCAAGGTAACGCATCCGGTCAAGCTGTAGCTGGGATTGCTCGTCAACCAGAAGCAGAAGGAAAAATTCGCGGTACTTTACTACTAACTTTAGCCTTCATGGAATCCTTAACCATCTACGGATTGGTTATTTCTCTAGTGCTATTATTCGCTAATCCCTTTTCCTAAGACTTTTTAAACCATTAGAGGCGCGAGGCGATCGCGTCTCTACATTCATGAATAGCAAGCAAAAGTAAAAAATGTTTGATTTTGATGCAACTTTACCGTTAATGGCGGTGCAGTTTTTGATATTAATGATTCTGTTGAATCAAATCTTTTATAAGCCCCTTGGCGAAGCGATCGACCTGCGCGCTGAATACGTTCGCAAAAATCAAGCCGATGCAAGAGAGCGTTTAGCTAAAGCAAAAGAATTAGCCAAGCAATACCAACAGGAATTAGCAGCAGCGCGCAAACAATCGCAACAAATAATTGCCGACGCACAAGCAGAAGCTAAAAAAATAGCTGAAGAAAAAATTGCTGCAGCGCAAAAAGAAGCGATCGCGAAACGAGAAGCAGCAGCTCAAGAAATAGAAAACGAAAAACAACAAGCACTAGCTACCCTAGAGCAACAAGTAGATGCCCTATCGCGCCAAATACTCGAAAAACTCTTAGGGCCGGAGTTAGTAAAATAAAACAATCTTAGGAAACTTGTCAATGGGAACGATCGGGAATTGGTGGTTATTAGCCGCAGAATCGAGCGGATTCGGTCTAAATTTTGATATTTTAGACACTAACCTGATCAATTTAGCAATTTTGATCGGGATACTCGTATTTTACGGACGCAAACTGTTAGGAAAAATCCTCGCAGATCGACAAGCGCGAATAGCCGAAGAAATCGCGCAGGCCGAAGTAAGTCTCAATAAAGCAGAAGCAGAATTAGCCGAAGCCAAAAAGAATTTAGCCGAAGCAGAAGAAACAGCTAAAAAAATCATTGCCGAAGCAGCCGAAAAAGCAGAAGCAACTAAAGCTGCGATCGCAGCAAAAGCAGAAGCAGATATCGAACGCTTAAAAGAATCAGCACAAAAAGACCTCGATACCGAAAGAGATCGGGCGATCGCAGCTTTAAAACGCCGCATAGCTACTTTAGCCGTAGAACGCAGCGAATCGCAAATGAAAAATACACTAGACGGATCGGCTCAAAATCAATTGATCGATCGCAGCATCGCTCAAATAGGAGGAGGATCGTGAAGAAAACAGGTTCGTTATCTTCAGCAGTAGTCGAGCCATACGCCCAGGGGCTAATGAGTGCGGCTAGAGAAGGTAACCAGGCAGAAAAAATTGGCGAAGATCTTCGCAGCATATTAGAACTGCTAGATAATTCACCAGAACTTCAAGAATTTGTGGCCAATCCGGTAATTAAAGCAGAAAATAAAAAAGAAATATTGAGGCGCATTACTGGAGAAGAAACTAATAAATTATTAGTTAACTTTTTAATGCTTCTAGTAGATAAAAGACGGATCGTATTTCTCGAACAAATTGGCAAACAATATCTAGAAATTTTACGAGAAATTAACAATATAGTTTTAGCAGAAATTACTTCGGCTAGCGAATTGAACGAAGGACAGCGTCAAACACTAATAGAAAAAGTCAAAACTTTGACCGGAGCGACTGGAGTAGATCTAGAAACAACAGTCGAACCAGAATTGATTGGTGGTGTAATCATTAAAGTAGGCTCTCAAGTATTCGATAGTTCTCTTAAAGGACAACTGCGTCGCATCGGTTTAAGTCTCGGTGCAGACATTTAGGATACGACCCCACCAATTAAAACCCATCTCAAACAAACCACAAACCATCGATAAAAATAATGATTAGCATCAGACCAGACGAAATTAGCAGCATTATTCGCCAGCAAATCGAATCCTACGACCAAGAAGTACAAGTATCCAACGTGGGAACAGTCTTAAAAGTAGGGGACGGGATCGCTCGGATCTACGGTTTAGAAAACGCCATGGCCGGAGAACTTCTCGAATTTGAAGACGGTACGGTGGGAATGGCTTTAAACCTCGAAGAAGACAACGTCGGTGCGGTATTGATCGGCGACGGTTTTAACATTCAAGAAGGCAGTACGGTTAAAGCAACCGCTAAAATCGCTCAAGTACCAGTTGGCGATGCCATGCTCGGTAGAGTTGTAAACGCTTTGGGCCAACCCCTCGACGGAAAAGGCGAGATTGCAACTACTGAAACCCGCTTGATCGAATCGATGGCCCCCGGTATTATCGATCGCCGTTCGGTTTACGAACCAATGCAAACTGGCATTACCGCGATCGACGCAATGATTCCCATCGGTAGAGGACAGCGAGAATTAATCATCGGCGACCGTCAAACAGGAAAAACTGCAGTAGCGATCGATACTATTCTTAACCAAAAAGGCGGCGATGTAATTTGTATTTACGTAGCAGTCGGTCAAAAAGCATCTAGTGTCGCTCAAGTCGTCGGTGCCCTAGAAGAAAAAGGAGCTTTAGATTACACTATTATCGTTGCAGCTAACGCTAACGATCCCGCTACCCTGCAATATTTAGCACCTTATACCGGAGCTAGTATCGCAGAATACTTCATGTATAAAGGCAAGCACACTTTAGTAATTTACGACGATCTCTCCAAACAAGCCCAAGCTTATCGTCAATTATCTTTACTATTGCGTCGTCCGCCAGGAAGGGAAGCATATCCTGGAGATGTATTCTACTGTCACTCCCGTTTGTTAGAGCGTGCAGCCAAATTAAACGATGAGTTAGGTGGCGGTAGTATGACAGCACTACCAATTATCGAAACTCAAGCAGGTGACGTATCTGCTTACATTCCCACTAACGTAATTTCGATTACTGACGGTCAGATCTTCCTTTCTAGTGACTTATTTAACTCCGGTTTCCGCCCCGCAATTAACGCAGGTATTTCTGTAAGTCGAGTCGGATCTGCAGCCCAAACTAAAGCAATTAAAAAAGTTGCCGGTAAATTAAAGTTAGAATTGGCTCAGTTTGCTGAAATTGAAGCATTCTCTCAATTTGCCTCCGACTTAGACGAAGCAACCCAAAAACAACTAGCTCGCGGTAAACGGTTGCGGGAAATTTTAAAACAACCTCAAAATTCTCCTTTATCTTTACCCGAACAAGTTGCGATCGTTTACGCTGCTACTAACGGCAAGTTAGATGATATTGAATTAGAAAAAATCACTGACTTTACTCAAGGTTTGCGCGAATATCTCCAAAATAGCAAAGCTCAGTTTATCGAAATCATTAATACTGAGAAGAAATTAACCGACGATGCAATTAAATTGCTCGAAGAAGCTATCTCTGAATACAAACAAGCTTTCTCGGCATAAGCAAAGTCACAGGGGTGGAGATCGGATATATTTTTGATTGCCGATCGCCCCTAGATGTTTCTTCCCAGATCTGTGCTAGCAACCAACAATTTTCAACAAATAATTAACAAAAAATAAAATAATGCCAAATCTTAAAGGTATTCGCGATCGCATTAAGTCGGTCAAAAACACCAAAAAAATGACAGAAGCAATGCGCCTCGTAGCTGCAGCTCGGGTGCGACGCGCTCAAGAACAGGTTAACGCAACTCGTCCTTTTGCCGATGCTTTAGGACAAGTTTTTTATGGTTTAAAAAATAGACTTCGCTTTGAAGAAGCAGATCTTCCCTTGCTCAAACAAAGAGAAGTGAAAAAAGTTGCTTTATTGGTCGTTTCCGGCGATCGCGGTTTGTGCGGTAGTTACAATACTAACGCGATTAAAAGAGCCGTTCAACGTGCTAATGAATTAACATCTGACGGTGTCGAGTACGAATTTGTTTTAGTCGGCCGCAAAGCCAATCAATATTTTAAACGCAGAAACGCTCCGATCGCAGCAAGTTATACAGATCTCGATCAAATTCCTTCAGCATCTCAAGCATCGGAAATTGCCGACGAATTACTATCTTTATTTCTTTCAGAAAGCGTCGATCGCGTCGAGTTGATTTACACTCGATTTATTTCTTTAATCGCGTCTAAACCAGTCACTCAAACTCTTTTACCCATGCTTCCCCAAGGTTTGGAAGCCCAAGATGACGAGATTTTTAGGCTGACTACTCGCGCAGGTAAATTCCAGGTAGAAAGAGAGAAAGTCGAAAAACAAGAAACTACCGATTTTCCTCAAGATATGATCTTCGAGCAAGATCCGGTACAAATTCTCAACGCTCTTTTACCTCTTTATCTCAATAACCAATTATTGCGCGCGCTACAAGAATCTGCAGCTAGCGAGTTAGCAGCAAGAATGACTGCGATGACTAATGCTAGTGAAAATGCTTCCGATTTAATCGGTACTCTCACTCTTTCTTATAACAAAGCCAGACAAGCAGCTATTACCCAAGAAATTATGGAAGTTGTTGCTGGTGCTAATGCTCTCGGTTAATCTTTAAAGCTAGCTCGATTTTTGGGCTAGCTAATTATAAAATTTTACTTAAATCTAAATTAAACCCAGGCAGGATATTTTCCCCGGATAAATTTGAAGGATTGCTTAATATTTCTTTATCTTTACCCTGACGATAAATCTCTACTTTTTTTTCAATCGGATCGATTAGCCACCCCAATAAAGATCCTTGATTGATATACTCGGACATTTTTTCGCGAACGGTATTTAAGCGATCGCCTGGAGATCTTAATTCAATTACAAATTCAGGACAAATAGGGGCAAATTTCTGTTTTTGTTCTGGGGTTAAACTATCCCATTTAGATTTTGATACCCAACTCGCATCGGGAGATTTTATCGCTCCATTTGGCAATCTAAAACCAGTTGAAGAATCGAAAACTAATCCTAAGTTCTCTAGATCGTTCCAAATAAATAATTGTCCAAAAATTCTGCCGTTTTTATTGCCTGTTTCCGAACCAGTTGGCGGCATTATTATTAATTCTCCGTCATATTTTCTTTCTAGCCTCAGATCTCGATTGGCGATAGCTAAGAGTTCAAATTGTTCTTCGCTTACTTTGAGGTGTGGTGGGATGTTTGCTCGTATCATCTTGATTATTTTGGTAATATTATTTAATTAAATAGTAAACTGAGAGCTAGCTATGTTAGCTAATACTTGGACGACGGTATTTTTAATTAAACAAAAAATATTACCGATCGCAATTTGACAACTCAATAAAATCTTGCCAACAAATCATCTGAATTTAAATCGCAAGATTGTTGGGAATATTTAAAGCTTAAAAATGCCTATAGAAATGAATATATCTTCGTTTTCAATGGATAAAACAATCGAAAAATTGGTAATTTTAAACAGATTTAAGTTATTGATTTGATTCCATTTTGAAAACCTTAGTTTAATTTGCAATATAAGTATAGACAAGTTAAGCAAAACTTTAAGTGAATGTAAAAAATTAATTACGCTCAACTCGTTCTTTATCCTCGCAATAGCATAATCTGAATCGTAAGTAACTTAAAGATGAAAAAGGGTGAAAATATTAGTAGTTGGTAACGGAGGGAGAGAACACGCTTTAGCATGGAAGCTTTTACAATCTCCTCATGTAGACAAAGTATTTTGTACTCCTGGTAATGGCGGTACGGCTACAATGTCAGGATGTGAGAACCTATCATTATCTGTAGAAGATTTTGCGGGAATAGCTAATACTGTCAAAGAAAACGATATATCTTTAGTAGTCGTCGGGCCAGAATTACCTCTATCTTTAGGCATAACTGACTATCTTCAAGAGCAAAATATTGCCGTCTTCGGCCCCACCAAAGCAGGCGCGTTGATAGAATCTAGTAAGACCTGGGCTAAAGAGTTGATGGTAGAAGCTGAAGTACCTACGGCGATCGCAAAAACGTTTACCGACTCAGCAGCAGCAAAAGAGTATATCTTGGAAGTAGGCGCGCCAATCGTAGTCAAAGCAGATGCTTTAGCCGCAGGTAAAGGGGTAATAGTCGCTACAACTGTCTCTGAAGCCACCAGCGCGATCGACGCTTTATTTTCTCAAGGTTTTGATAAAGTTTTAGTTGAGGAATTTTTAGAAGGGGAAGAGGTTTCCGTACTAGCTTTATGCGATGGTACTGATGTACGCTCTTTATGGCCCGCCCAAGATAATAAAAGGGTTGGTGAAGGAGATACCGGGAAAAATACCGGAGGAATGGGGGCAATATGTCCCGCACCGATCGCCACTGCTGAGATAATGGCAAAAGTAAACTCGGATATTCTCGAACCTGTAGTTAAAACTTTGCAAAAAAAAGGAATTAATTATTGTGGAGTTTTATATGCCGGTTTGATGATAACTAAAGCAGGAGAAGCAAAAGTATTAGAATTTAACTGTCGTTTTGGCGATCCAGAAACTCAAGCAGTTTTACCTTTATTAGAAACACCTTTAGAAGAATTATTGTTAGCTTGCACCCAAAAAACTTTAGGCAAACAACCAGCATTAAAATGGCGATCGCAAAGTGCTGTTTGCGTAGTTGCAGCTTCGGGGGGATATCCCGATTCTTATCAAAAAGGATATCCGATTTCGGGAATAGAAAAAGCCGAAAAAGATGCGATCGTATTTCATGCTGGAACTGTCTTAAAAGATAATCAAATTTTGACTAGCGGTGGCAGAGTTTTAGGGGTTACTGGAATTGGCGATGATTTTAATAGTGCGATCGAATCGGCTTATCAAGGTATAGATAAAATTGAATTTGAAAAGATTTATTATCGCAAAGATATCGGTCATAAAACAAACAAAGCATAGGTTTTGAGTTTTGTTACTTCATTTCAAACGATCGTAATTTTTTAACGGGCAAAAATAAAAATAGGCTTTAATATTAATAGTAATATTTGAAACTTTAATAATTCGGTTTGAATTACTTGAGTTATGAATAGCAATCTTAGATCGTCAAAGGCTAAAATTTTTGCCAGTCTTTTCCAAGAAATTAATCTTTTTTCCAGTGGAGTTAAAAATTCTCTTTTTGAGAATAAAAAAAATCCCCGATTTGATTTGAGATTTGACTCGATCGCTCAGATGTTAGACCCACTTCAAAGTAGAATTAAGAGCGATCTAATTCCTATATTTACCTCAGCCAAAGTAAGCCAAGAAAAAAGAGATTTAAAATCCAGAAACTATTTAGAATTATCTACTTCAACCCAACTTTTTGTTAATTTAATTCCAGCAGTATTTAGTTTTCAAATCAATAATTTTAGACCGATTGAGGTTGTTAAAAATAATCTCTTTCAAAATCGAACAAATTCTTTAATTCAAGTTGACTTATTTTTTGGAGAAAATATTAATAAAAATAAAGCGATTTTTGAAGTAGAGTTTGCTGCTTTTCTAGATAAGACAATTACACCAAAATTTCCCGATAGGTTAACGGTTTTTGATGCGATCGGACAGTTTCGGGATAATAGAGGAAATCTGATTGAAGAAAACTCTAAAGTTGTTACTCTTTTTGTTGAAGATACTCGTGAAAATTCAATAGCAATCGAGAAAATCATTAGAGAATATTCCCAAGAATTCGATCGCGATAATATCTTGCAAGTAACTAATAAAGATGAATTAAAAATAAGCTTTGGGGCCGCTCGAGATCTGATCGATAACGATCTTATTCCAGAATTAATTGAAGTAAGTTTATTTTTTGGCAGAAATCTTCCTGGAGGAGGAGAAGTTTCCGATCGAGAGTTTGCTGCTTTTCTAGATAAAACAATTACACCAAGATTTCCTGATGGGTTAACGGTTTTTGAGGCACAAGGACAGTTTCATAATAGTAGGGATATTATCGGAGAACGATCGAAAGTTGTTACTCTTTTGATTGAAGATACTGTTAAAAATGAAATTGCTCTGAATGAAATTATTAAAACTTATATTCAGCAGTTTAAGCAGCAAAGTGTTTCGGTTGCTGTTAACGAAAATATTGCTGTTGCTTTCGATCCAGGATTAAATATTATTGATAACGATCCTATTCCAGAATTGATTTCAGCCGATTTATTTTTTGGTAGAAACATTCCCGGAGGAGGAGAAGTTTCTGATGCTGAATTTGGAATTTTTGTCGATCGGGTAATTAGTCCGAGATTCCCCGATCGCCTAACAGTTTTTGACGCAGACGGACAGTTTCGCAATAGTAGCGGTACTATTATTGAGGAAAGATCGAAAGTTGTCACATTATTATTTGAAGATACTCCAAAAAATGAAGCTGCTTTAGATAAAATTATGGAATTTTATTTAAAACAGTTCAATCAAGAAAGTGTTTTATTAGTAGTTGATGAAGATATCGAAGTAAATGTTTCTTCATTCTTAAATAATTCTCTTGTCGATAATTACCCCATTTCAAGCTAATTTTTGTGTATTTTTATTGAAAAATAGATCTTTATCTGTTTGCTTGGCGATCGCTTAAAATCAAATCTTTAAAAATAGCGATTTTATTAAACAAAATCAAAAAAATCTGAATTCTTACCTAGAGCGACTGACTTTTTAACCTCAATTAAATCTCTTATTTTTCTTGAAGCTCGACCAGAAAATATTCTGATTTTTTATTTTAAGAAAATAAACTTATACCAATTTTGTAAAATAACACTACAGATAAATTCTCCAATTTTTTTACCTTCTGCCTGTTGCCTGTTGCCTGTTGCCTGTTGCCTATTACCTCTTACCTATTGCCTCTTACCCTTAGACTTAGTATTAATAAATATCTATTTTTTTCTAAAAACGATCGCCCGACCATCAACATTAACAACTGCCGCACCTAGAGGTAACTTAGTCATCGGAACTTTCCAATGAGAATGACCGCAAATAGTAACTAAATTTTGAGTATGAATTAATGCTTTGCGGATCGATTCTCGACCGATTAATTTATTATCAGGATCGCCCGGGCCTTCGTGTAAAATTAAAATATCTGGAGACTTTTTAACTAAATTATTAATTAATTTGATAAACTCCTTTTCTGGACGGCGAAAATATTTAGTAGCCTTGCCGATAATTCCCGAAATACCAGCTAAACGCCAGCCATTAACTTCGGCTATTTCTCCATCTAAATAATGGATTCTAGCCCTAGATTTAAACTCTTTCATTTCATGATAAGAATTACCAAAGCGATCGTGATTGCCCCCGACACCAGCAACCCAACTAAAACGACTCGCCATTGCCAGCCAAACCCCGCGAACATCCCCGACACCACCTCGACGATTGGCTTTAGCCCACAAATCTCCTGATAAGATAATCCCAGTCTTCTCTCTTGGGGGAATCAATCCGCGATCGCTAGATCGCGCCAAAACTTCAGCCAACCTGTAACCTAAGAGTTGCCGGTTTTGAATATCTACCCCCTGCAAATCTCCAGTCGCAATGATTGCATCCATTCCATCCGGTAAAGAGTCCACCTTTGCCTCTAAAATTGGTAAAGTAGCATTAATAGTCTTGCCATTATCCGAAGCGCAGATAAAAGGTATCGGGTCGATCGCACTTTTGGCAATCTCGAGAATATCCATAAATTTAATTGATAAATAATTAGTAAATACTAAAAATCTCTTGCCGCTTTTGAGTGGGGTAAGGCTAATTTGAAGTAAATAATAAAGGAACTCTAACAGAAAAGGAAGAAAATGATAAGATATTTAAAGCTAATTATTGTAGTTTACCAAAGCGATCGATCTTGCTGGCTCTAATTCAAACGATTCGACAAATTCTTGAAAGCTGGTGGTCTAAGTTTACACTTCAGACTCGTTTAATGGCGACCGTCACTTTGATCGTATCTCTGCTCATGAGCGGTTTAACTTTCTGGGCAGTCAATACGATTCAGCAAGAAGCTCAAATGAACGACAATCGCTTCGGTCGAGATTTGGGTTTGTTAATTGCTGCTAACGTATCTCCTCTAATTGCAGAAGGCGATATGCACCAAGTCGCCCGCTTAACAGAACGTTTTTATCGTAATACTTCCAGCGTTCGCTATATTATCTATGCCGATGAAGATGGCAAAATAATTTACGGCATACCATATTCAGAAGAGGAAGTCAAGAATTCATTAAGTATAGAAAGAAGAATTAACTTACCCGAAGACTATGCAGCCAATGAAGAGCAGTCCATGGTGCGGCAACACACCACATCAAACGGGGAAGTAACCGATGTCTTCGTACCTATCAAACAAGAAAAAGGTAATTTTGGTACTTTGGCGATCGGAATTAATCCCAATCCAACAGTAGTTTACTCCTCTAATTTAACCAGAGACGTAACGATCGCCGTATTCATTTCAATCTGGGCAATGGTCATCTTAGGAGCAGTAATTAACGCTTTGACGATCACCAAGCCGATTAAAGAATTGTTAAAAGGGGTAAAAAGTATTGCCGCAGGTAATTTTAAACAAAGAATTATACTCCCATTAGGAGGGGAATTAAGCGAATTAATTAACAGTTTCAACGAAATGGCCGAGCGTTTAGAACGCTACGAAGAACAAAATATCGAAGAATTAACCGCCGAAAAAGCCAAATTAGAAACTTTAGTCGCGACTATCGCCGATGGAGCATTATTGATTAATACCGATCTGCAATTAATCCTTGCTAACTTTACAGCTAGAAGAATGTTTGGTTGGGATGAAAAAGAAATAATCGGCAATAACGTTTTACACCATTTACCATCGGAAATAACCTCACAATTAACCAAACCTCTCTACAGAATTGCCGCAGGGGAAGAAATTAATAACGAAGAAGAATCCGAGGATTTATCCTCCGAAAAAGCAGAATTTCGGATTACCCTCAACCAACCCCACCAAAGGATAGTTAGAGTCTTACTAACCCAAGTATTCGATCGCTCAGAAGAGAATGTTCGGGGCATAGTAATGACAGTTCAAGACATAACTCGAGAAGTAGAATTAAACGAAGCAAAAAGTCAGTTTATCAGTAACGTTTCCCACGAATTAAGAACGCCTTTATTTAATATAAAATCCTTTATCGAAACCCTCTCAGAATACGGCGAAGAATTAACCGATAAAGAAAGAAAAGAATTCTTAGAAACTGCCAATCACGAAACAGATCGACTGACCCGCTTGGTAAACGACGTACTCGATTTATCTAGATTAGAATCCCACAAAATTTATCAATTAGAATCGGTAGATCTCCCCCAACTGATCGAGCAAACCCTACGCACCTACCAACTTAACGCTAAAGACAAAGAAATCGCTTTATTCCAAGATATAGAACAAGACTTAGCCCCAGTTTTGGGTCACTACGACTTACTGTTACAATTGTTAACCAATTTAGTCGGAAATGCCCTCAAATTTACCAAACCAGGTGGGAAAGTTAAAATTTGGGCCCGTCAGGTTAGAGAATCAATTGACGATGCCAATCAAATCGGTCGCGTTAGAATCGAAATAGCCGATACTGGAATCGGAATCGATCGCGAAGATCGCGAAGCAATATTCGATCGCTTTTTTAGGGTAGAAAATAGAGTTCATACCCTAGAAGGAACTGGACTAGGACTCTCAATCGTTAAAAACATCATCGACAAACACCACACCGAGATTAATTTAATCAGCGAAGTAGGAGTGGGAACTACTTTCTGGTTTGAACTACAATTATACGAACAACAAAATCACATCATTTCAGAATCGAATCCAATTTTAGAAATCAACACTCCACAAGTTTAAGATCGTGAAAATCAATAACATTACCAAAATTACCCTCAGTTTGTTAGCCTTAGCTGCAACAATCAATTTTCCCCTACAAGCAAGGGAACTTAGAGATGGGACGAGATTTTTTGAAAAATCCCCTCGCTTAATCGAAGCTTTTACAACTTTTAGCGATGCCGGAGTTTGGGGAGCTAAATACTACTTTACCCTGCATTTACCCGAAAATGCCGGAGAACCTCTCGAAAAAATAACCGTTCAACAACGTCAAGGATTAGAAGACATTAAATTTAGAATCGATCGAACCTTCGCTTTTGTCGGCCAACCAGATCGCAAACAAGAAGCGATCGCCATTCAACAAGTAGATCGCGATCGAGAAACTCAAGCAATTACCTTAACTTTCGATCCTCCGATCGAACCCGGTACTACCTTTAGTTTTGCCCTCAAACCCCAAAAAAATCCTAAATATGGAGGGGTATATATATTTGGAGTCACAGCATATCCGGCCGGATCTCAATCGAACGGTGCTTACTTAGGTATTGGTAGATTTCACTTCTACCACGATGGTGACAGTTTTAATTGAATTAACAAGATTTCAACACTCTTGTTGATAAATTTCTTCAGCAACCCTTTTAAACCTTCTGAGTTGACCTTTCATATCCTCTTTCGTCCAAGCAGCAGCAAAGGTATTAAACCCCCAACCTACCAAAGGATTGGGGATTTTAAATTCAAAACGATTCAGCAATCTAGTTCCATCGGCGATCGGTTGACATTCCCAGCGATCGCATCCTTTAAAAAAGCCTTGAAATTCCCAAACAATTAAACCCGGTTCTCTTTCGATCACCGTACTTTTTAAAGTCGGTTCTAATAGAGGAATTTTAATGATAAAGCGACTTCTTCCCCCTAATTCCGTACTCCACTCCTTACCGATCGGTTCGCAACGTAAAACTGGATTTAGCCAACGATGCATTAATTCTAATTCCGTAATACAGCGTTCCACCACAGTCGAACTGGCTTTAATGTTGATAGATTGCTCGAAAACTTGACGAGATGACATGATTATTTTGTACTGAGTGGCGATCGCGATTATCGACATAATTTTACACTATATTAATAGTAATTTACTTAAACTCGCTATTCTTAAAAAAAATAGTAAAATCCCCTATAATAAATGTTTTGTAAGTTACGGGTTTTTTGAGGATGATTTGTTGTCTCAATCCCGAGTGCCAACAGCCTTTAAATCAAGACGATCGCCAACTATGCGTCACTTGTCAAGTTCCTTTAAAATTGCGCTTAAGAAATCGCTATCAGCCAATTAAACCCCTCGGAAAAGGCGGTTTTGGCAACACTTATCTAGCTAAAGACTGCGATCGCCTCGACGAGTTGTGCGTCATTAAACAATTAACTTTTCATTCCAATCGCGGTGCGGTTGTTAGTAAAGCAAAACAATTATTTGAATTAGAAGCCCGACAATTACAAAAATTAGGACAACATCCCCAAATACCGGCTTTGTTAGCTTATTTTGAAGCAGATAATTATTTATACTTAGTACAAGAATTTGTTGACGGTAAAAATTTATTTGAAAAAGTTAAAACTGAAGGGATATTTAACCAAAATCAAATTGAAGCCTTTCTATTAGATATATTGACAGTTTTAGAATTCATTCACGCTCAAAATGTAATTCATCGCGACCTCAAACCAGGTAACATAATGTGGCGCGATCAAGATAAGAAACACGTTTTAATTGACTTTGGTATTTCTAAAGTTGTCAATCCCTCGAAAACAGTTTCTACTGGAACTATTATTGGTTCTCAAGGCTATTCTCCTCCAGAACAAATTCTTAAAGGTAAAGTTTTTCCTAGCAGCGATTTATTTAGTTTGGGAGCGAGTTGTTTTTATTTACTGAGCGGCATTTCTCCTTTTAATTTGTGGGTGGATCGCGGTTACAGTTGGTTAGATAATTGGCAAGAATTAATTAAAATTAATCTAGACTCAAAATTAGCGGCTGTTTTAAATCGACTCTTAGAAAAAGATCTCTCAAAACGCTATCAAAATGCTGGAGAAGTCATTAAAGATTTACGCAATTATGCCCCAGAATTTGAAACCAAGAAAACTCAAGATTGTTCGACATTATTAGATACTTCAATAGAAAGAAAAATCAAAAAACAATATTTCGTCAAGCAACATTTTGTCCCCATTGCAATTGGGATGACATTGGCTCTAGGTGCTGGTTTTTCTGGACTGTATTTTTTGACTCACAAAAATACTCAAAAAGCTGTTATTCGAGTAGAAAATCAAGCAAAATTTAGAATCGAGCGAGTAAATAACATTGAAATTAATTCAGCAGCAGAAGTCTGGTCTTTAGCCATTTCTGACCGCAATATTATTGCCAGTGGTAGCAATAACGGTGCGATCGCACTTTATAATTCTCTGACGGGACAGTTAAAAAATCAATTACCATCGGAACATAAAAATGTAATTCGTTCTTTGATTTTTATTCCGAATACTAATCAATTAATTAGTGGAGATGGAGATGGGATAATTAAGATTTGGAATTTAGAAAATCTTCAATTAATCAAAGAATTGTCCGGTCATTTTGGGAGTATTTGGTCGCTAGCTATTAGCCCAGACGGTGAAACATTAATTAGCAGCAGCGAAGATAAAAACATTATAGTTTGGGATTTAAAAAATGAGGAGCAAACTTTTAATTCAGCCAAACATTCTGCTAGAGTATATTCCGTTGCTTTTAGTCCGAATGGTAAAATATTTGCTAGTAGCGGTGCTGACAATCAAATAAAAATTTGGGACGCTAGTAATTTTAAATTATTAAACACCCTTTCAGGACATCAAAATGCAGTTAGAGCGATCGCCATATCTCCTGACGGTAAATATTTAGTTAGTGGAAGTTGGGATAAAACAGTTAAAATTTGGGAACTGAAAAGCGGTCAGTTAATTCATACTTTAGAAGGCCATCAAAATCGAGTAGTAACTGTAGCTTTTAGTAAAGATTCTCAAACCGTATTTAGCGGGGCGATCGACAATAGTATTAAAATTTGGAATGTCAAAGAAGGTAAATTAATAAATACTCTCGATCGCCATTCAGATTGGGTTTTAGCCTTAGCTAGCAGCCAAAAAGATAAGTTATTAATTAGTGGTGGTAAAGACGGTGCGATCGAGTTATGGGAATACAAATACGATTAATTTTGATTTTGCCAAATTCTTAATTTACTATCATCGGCCGCACTTCCGCTAATTAAACTATTTCCGTCTGGGGTAAAAATAACAGAATTTATTGCTGCTTTACTTCCCGATAAACTACGAATTATTTTACCAGTTTTTAGATCCCATAATTTGATAGTTCGATCTTTACCAGCACTGACCAAAGTTTTCCCATCGGGATGAAAAGCAACCGAATTAATATATTCCGAATGACCGGATAAAGTATTAATTAAATTTCCAGTTTTTACATCCCACAGTTTAATAGTTCGATCGACGCTACCGGTTGCGATCTCTTTATTATCGGGGCTAAAAGCGACGGTTCTAATATTATCATCGTGTCCGGCGATCGAGCGAATTAAAGTTCCTTTGTTTAAATCCCAAATTTTGATGGTTTTATCTTTACTGACGCTAGCAATTAATTTGTTATCGGAACTGACAGCAACAGCAAAAATACCTTCAGAATGTGCCGTTAAATTGTGAATTAATTCTCCATTTTTAGCGTTCCATATTTTAATTGTATTATCCCAACTGCTATTAATTATTTTTGTTCCGTCGGGACTAAAAACCAAAGATCTAACCGCTTTTTCACTGGCTTTGATACTCCTTGATGCTCCTGTTTCGAGATGCCAAATTTTAATAATTCCTTTTTTACTGCTGCTAGCAATTTCTTTGCCGAGGGGATTAAAACTAATAGATAATACTCCCGAATTATGACCGGTTAAAGTTGTTATTAATTCTCCAGTTCGAGCGTTCCAAATTTTAATACTATTATCTTCACTTGCCGTTGCAATTAAATTTTGCTTGGGAGAAATTGCCACCGACCAAATACTATTATCGTGACCGGCAAAAGATTTTATCGCAATATTTTCCCAAGTCGGTTTTTCGATCGCGATCGATTGAGATTCTGGAGACGAATCTGGAATAGTTTTTGTTCCCGAAACCGAACATCCCAAAACATTTAAACACAAAAGAGTTAAAGTAGTAATTTTAATAAGATTGTCAGTCACAGTAATTAAAAATAAAGTTAAATACATCAATAATTTTAGCGTATTTAACTAATACCAATTCTCAAAAATAGCTAGAGAGATAGAGCATCAAGAATATACTGATAGCCAGTCAATGAATGAATTAGTTTTTCTGATAGAGAATTAAGAATATTAGCTACTTTATATTTTAGTTCTTCAA
>JASJCW010000094.1 GCA_030065265.1 Prochloraceae cyanobacterium | reverse complement strand
TTATTAAAATTGTACTCGCCCATTCTCCTTTTTCGTTGTAACATCTTTTCAGTCTTTGCATCGAGTTTTTCGCAAACAACCAACCTGCTTGAAATTCAAAAGCTCGACCCAATTTAATCGGGTTGGGAAAACTAGCCCAAGCACCATCTTGAAGTAATAAGATTTGTTCGCTTTCAAAATCTATTATTGAATCTAAAATATTACCTGTTTTAATATCTTTTTTTTTGTCAATAATTGTAGTTTTAATTATTTTATTTTCAGCTCTTTCTAATTGAGTTTTAATCTCGTAACTATTAACATTTAATCTTCGATCTATTGCGATCGCATTTCCTTGCCAAGTTCCTAATAAATCTTCTATTTGTAGTTGGTTTTTTTCTGGTTTAAATTCATAATTTTCTTCGCGAATTAAAGTAATATATTCTAAATTACCGTTCCAATTATATTTTTGAACTTGTCGCGATCGGGCTTTGCACGACGCTTCCAGCGATCGCTTATTTTCATCTAACAGTCCGAATTCAATTGTGGGAGTAGAACTAGGATAAATTTGGATGATTCCCCGACAAAAAGATCCATTATCGCAAAAAAATAAATCTGGTGGTAAAGGTGGTTGAAATTCTTGAATTAAACTTTTAGGAATTGGTGCTTGATTTGGATCTGCTTGAGGATAAAAACGGCGTAAATCGATCCGAGCCTTACTATTATTATTAAACGCTTCTAGAGATAAAATGCTGGGAACGTCTGAGATTTCTATTCCTTGATTAGAAAACTTAGTAAAAGATCCGTGCCATTCTCCTTTATTTTTAAGAAAATTTTCCCATTGTTGATCCATATTAAAATTGAGAGATGTTATTTTTACTATTTACATTCAAACATTGCTACACCCGGATCGCTCTTTAATAATTCTGCTAATTTTGATTTCGTTTCGGTTTTTTTGCCAACGTAAATATCTATAAATAAACAGATGATTTCTGATAGTAAATCGCGGATTTCAGCTTGCGATCGCGTTGCTGGTAAATCTAGACCAGTTTGAGTAGTAGTATCGCTAGGATCGGCAATAGAAAAGTGATTTGCTCCTGCTAAAATCGCTAAATAACTGTCATTTCTTTGGCTAGAAATACCCTCTTGAAAAGTTCGTATTAGAAGAACAGTTGCATTTCCTGGTACTCCGATCGCTCTAATCTGTCGCCCCCTAATTCTTTACTTACCTCGTTACTCGTCCCTTTTTTGTTTAATACTTGCTGATGTTTGTCCGAAAAGAATTTTTTTGCTCTCTTCAGTAACCACAGAGCCAGAAGAAACTTCTTGACCTTTTTCATAGGCTTTA
The DNA here is from genome assembly GCA_030065265.1 of Prochloraceae cyanobacterium. Classification (GTDB taxonomy): domain Bacteria; phylum Cyanobacteriota; class Cyanobacteriia; order Cyanobacteriales; family JASJDA01; genus JASJDA01. The sequence continues at coordinate 17,152 of JASJCW010000094.1, read as the reverse complement.
ATTACTGCTTTTCTATTTTTAATAGTTTCAAACCAGCGTTTTAAATTGGGAAAATCATCGAGATTTTGGGATTGTTTTTGATGAGAAACTATCCAAGGATAACTGGCCATATCGGCGATCGAATATTCTCCAGCAATATATTCAAAATTAGCTAACTGGCGATCTAATACGCCATAAAGTCGATTAGTTTCGTTAACGTATCGAGCGATCGCATAGGGAATCTTTTCTGGAGCATACTGAGAGAAATGATGATTTTGTCCGGCCATCGGCCCCAAACCACCTACTTGCCAAAATAACCACTCAATAACTGTTTTACGAGTTCTTAAATCCCTGGGTAGAAATTTACCAGTTTTCTCGGCTAAATACAATAAAATAGCACCAGATTCAAAAATAGAAATGCTTTCACCTCCATCATCGGGTGCAGTATCGATAATTGCTGGCATTCTATTATTAGGAGATATTTTTAAGAAGTCTGGTTTAAACTGATCTCCAGCACCGATATTAACCGGAACGATGCGATAATCTAATTCTGCTTCTTCTAAAAAAATAGTTATTTTGTGACCGTTTGGCGTGGGCCAGTAATATAACTCAATCATGATAGTTCTCATCGAGCTAACACAATCACTATATCAGTCACAAGTCACGGGTCAAACCAAGTATTAATTATTTCAAATACTTTTCAAAAAAGCCTAACGTATTACCTATTTCGAGAACTTGATTTTTGCGAGAAGAAGAGCCGTGACCTTCGTCGGGAAATATAATTAATTGAGATTGGATGTTGCGATCTTCGAGTGCTTTTTGAATTTGAACCGCTTCTCCAACCGGTACGCGAGGATCGTTAGCACCTTGGATAATTAATAAAGGATCTTCAATGCGATCGATGTAATTAATTGGCGAAAGTTTTTCTAATGCTTGGCGATCGCGTTGGGGATCTCCGTATTCTAAAATTCTAACTTGACGGCGATAGGAAGCAGTATTTTCTAAAAAAGTAATTAAATTACTAATTCCCACTAAAGAGACTCCTGCATCGTAACTACCAGCAAATTTGGTCATCGCAACTAGGGTAGCATAGCCGCCATAACTCCAACCCATAACGCCTATTTTCGGCTCTTTACCATTTTCGCGCCAAGTCCTGCGGATATAATTGGCAGCATCGGGTATGTCACTAATTACATGTAATCTTTTTGGGCCGTTATCGGCATTTACCCATGTTTTACCATAACCGGAACTGCCGCGAACGTTTGGTTCGACATAATGAAAGCCATTTTCGGTAAATAATTGAGCTAAAAGACTAAAACGAGCTACTGATTGAGATTCGGGGCCGCCGTGAAAGTGTACAATTACGGGGCAAGGATCTTGACAATTTTGCGATCGCCAGACGAACATCGGTATTTGCGTTTTACCGTCTCTGGTAGGATAGTATTCTAATTCTGGAGCGACGAAGCGATCTGTCTCCATTTCTGGGATACTGGGAAGAGTTAATTGGGTCAAACGGTTTCTTTTCGAGTCGTAGAGATATCTTTTGGTTGGTGCTTTGCCATTATTTACCGATATACTCATGTAGCGACCGTCCCGAGTCATTGAATTTAACCAAACTTGGACTGAGTCTTTAAATTGGGGTAATCTTAACTGGCGATAATTTCTTGCATCTAATGCCTTGATTTGCCCGTAGCCTTTATTATTAATTGAATAGATTATTTTTTTACGCTGGCGATCGATCCGAAAACTTTCTATTTCTTGGGATAAGTCGGGAGTAATCGGATTAAATTTACCATTAATGTAACTGTACAAACGAGAAAATTCGCCTAGTTCTGGGGTTAAAACGATTAATTCGCCTTCTTTTGCTCCATATTCGGCAGAATAGTCTTTATTTTCCCCTATCCCTAATAGTGGTGTAAATTCTTTTGTTTTCGCGTCGAATTCGTAATATTCTCTAGCAAAATTACCGATTTGGTTGACTACTAAAAATTTACCATTACCGCGACTGTCGCTAATAAACCATCTTCCTTGGCGATCGAAAACTAGTTCTTTTTCTCCGGTAACTACATCGTAGCGATAGTTAGTATAAGAATCGGGACGAATATCGTTAGCTGCATAATAGATACTTTTACCATCATCGCTAACGTGAAGGGCAAAAGTTTGCACTTTATCTTTATGTTGAATTTCTTTGAGGGGGCCTCCTTCAATATCTTGAAGATATAAACCTGGATTTTCTTGTCCTTTGCGATCGCGGGAAACTATTATATAGTCATTTTCTGGACTAATACCGACAACTCTAGTCCGATCTTGTCCTCCTGTCATTTGGACTGGAAAAGATTTCGGCCCGTCGATGCTCCATATTTGAGTTACTCCGGTGATATTCCAATTAAAGTATAATTTTGTTCCGTCGGGACTCAATACTCCACTTCCGGGAGATCTAATATCTAAAATAGATTCTACTGATGCGGCTACTTGTTCCGGTACTTGTGTGGGAGGATATCTTTTAATATCTGCTTCGGTGACACTATCTTGTCCCAAACCTCGATAATTTTGTTGCGCTTTTGCAGTTGGACTTAAACATAAAGCGAAGATTAAAGTGCCAGACAAGACAGCGTTTTTCAGTAATTTTCCCATCGATCGCACCGAATTTTATCTCAGGTTTCTAGAATACCAGTTTTAAGTAGCATTTTTTCAACATTGAGAGAATTTTTTTACTCCAGTATCAATTTTTCGATCGCAGAATTAATCTTTATCAATAATTGGATTTTGAGATTAATATTAATGTACTTCATCGAATTGTTTTTCGATCGCCATTCTATTTTCGGCCCCTTTGAGAAAGTAACCAGTCATCATTGCACTAGCTAAAAGTTGTCCTAAACTTTCGCGATCTGTAGTAATAGCTACTTTAAACTGCTGAGGTGGTAAAGTACCTAACATTTGCGTAACATTGTTTTGAATGATTTGTAAAACTTCTCGATCTGGTTTAGCGAGTTGAGTTACAGTTTCTGGAGATAAAGATTGGAGATATTGTTCTAAATTATTACCTCGATCTGCGTCTGTGAAAAATTCTGAGAGATCGTTGCGATCGGTATTTTGAAAATCGTTCATATTTATTACCGAATAAATTTGTGCTTTACTTACTTCTTAAGATAAATCTTTTTTATTAAGCTAGTATGAGTAGAGCCGAACCAAAATATGGGGTAATTGTTCGACCCAGAGTAAATAACTAATAAAACTAAGATAATCTTTTCAAAAAAATCATTATGAAAGAGTATGCTTTATTAAATTCTACTTCCTGTCAAAGAATAAGTGATGGTGAAATCGTTCCCATACTTAATGATTGTTCTCCTGTTAATTTTTTATTAGTTTTAGTTTTGCCCCAATTAGGGGATTTCGATAGCCTTGAATATGCTTGGTGGTTGCAAAAAGAGGCTGAACTACTTGCGAAAAAACAGATAACGGTACGAGCTGTTGGCATTGGCGATCGCGCTTCTGGAGAGCGTTTTTGTGATTATACTGGATTCGATCGCGCTGCTCTTTTTGTCGATCCTGATGCTAAGTTACACCAAAAGTTAAATCTTTATTCAGGTCTAGATCTTAAGTTTCCTGGTTTCTCTAAAGGGCAAAATGCTTGGTTAAATTTAATCTTAATGTGTGCGGGAATTGGCAGTCCGGGAACTTTAAAAGAAGTGTTTCGCGGTTACCTAGGCGATCGCTCCGCACCTCAATTAATTGAAGATAAAGAAACGGTTCAAGCACCACCTTTACCTGCGATCGAGGGTTCGCTTTTTAATAAAGCTGGTGGAAACGGATTTCAAAGACCTTTTGAACTGGCAACTTTGCGGTTAAGAAATATGGGCGAAGTTCTCAGTAATTGGAATATTTACGTTCCTAACCCAGCTTATTTGACTCAAAGAGGAGCAACTTTTTTATTCGATTCTACCGGAGAATTAATTTACCAACATCGCGATCGGAATATCCTTGGTTTTGCTAAAAATATGAGTCGTCCTCTAGAATTTTTACAAGATATTCCGCAAACTAAACAAGCTAGTTTGAGTAATGATTAGGGACTAGGTAGGAGGTTAGTCGGTCTAGGTAGGAAGTTTTTAGTTTGAAATTAATTCATTTCTTTTCAATTAATAGAAGCATAAAATTTTTACTTGCTACTTGCTACTTTGTATCTTTCCCCCAAATAGCTAAACCCCCTCCTCTACCTCTAGCTGCAATACAATCATCTGTAACTAAAAAGTAAACAAAAAATACTTCTAAATCTTTCAAAGCAGTTTGATAAAATCGATCTTCGCTTTTTTTACCTTCACGAATGTAGCCGGAATATAATTTTAAACCGAAGATACTGACTATCATTCTTGTAAAATCAAAAGCAAGAATATTCGTATTTGGAATTAATTTAATCGGGCCGCTGACGCATAATTTAAAAGGGCCGAACTCAACTAAATTATCTACTTTTCCGACTTCAAATTCTGCCGATTTTTGATAAGTAATTGTAATTTTGACCCAGTTAGGAACGTATTTACCCGCTCCTAACACTGTACCTGCTTTAGCACGAGTTTTTTTAGTTCCAGTAATAAAACACAAACGCCAAGATCCGAACAGGCGATCGATGCTGTATTTGTCTTTATTCTTTTTAGAACTTTTTTCTGCTGCTAAGAGTGCTTCTACTACCGACTCGGGAGATGGTTTTGCTCCTTCTTGAGTGACAACTGCTTTAGCTGCTTCAGAAATTGGAGAGATATTTAAACTGTCAAGCATAATTGATAAATCTTATTTTTTTAGATCGTACCAACTATTTAAAGCTAACTTATGAATTTCTTGCCAGGGTAAATTAGATTTTCTAGCTACTGTGGCACAATCTTCGTATTCTGGCTGTACGTTAATAATCTTGTCGCCCTTAGTAGCTATTTTGACTCTTATCTTGCCGTATTCCGTACTTACTTCTTGTATTTCTCGTTTTAAAATCGATCGCTGCTGAGAAAAACGACGAATCCCCAAAGTAGTAGTTTCTTTAAATATTACTGTTTCGCATTCGTTAACTCGATCGGGAGGACAAATAACAGTCAGTAAAATACCCGATCGCGATTTTTTCATGCCGATCGCTGCGGTAAATACATCCAAGGCACCGACTTGAAATAATTCTTCACAAGTATAGGCGATCGCCTGGGGTGTGAGATCGTCTATTTGGGTTTCAAGGACGGTAATTGTTTCTAAAATAGTATCGGTATTTTCTGTTTCTGTTTCTATTTCTACTTCACCGAGCCACAATCTGAGTATATTAGGGATCGCTAAATTCCTACTACCAGCACCTAAACCGATGCGATCGAGTTTCATGGTTGGGGGTTGTCCGAAACTAGTAGCTAAAGTAGTGGCGATCGCCGCACCCGTCGGAGTAACTAATTCTTTCTCGATCCCGTTGCTATAAATTGGTACTTGGCGAGACTTCCACAATTTTAATACGGCAGGAACTGGAACTGGTAAAATACCGTGAGCTGCCTTAATAGTACCTCCGCCGGTCGGCATTGCAGAGCAATATAATTTTTCTATTCCCAACCAATCTAAAGCCAAACAAGTTCCGACTATATCCACTATCGCATCCGTCGCCCCTACTTCGTGAAAATGGACTTTTTCCGGGGCGATACCGTGAACTTGACCCTCTGCTATGGCTAGCTGACGAAAGACCTTTAAACTCCAAATTAGAGCCTTTGCAGGTAACTCGGCATTTTGAATTATTTTTTCGATTTCTGGTAAATGGCGGTGATGCTTTGTAGCATTAAGTAAATTGACGTGGACTTTAGTGGCGATTTGACCGTTGCGATCGACTTGTTCGGCTTCTAAATGATATTCGTCGGCCATTTTCAAACCGCGCAACTGCTCGATTAAATATTTTAAAGGTACGCCAGCATCTACTGCAGCACCGAGACACATATCCCCAGCAATTCCCGTCGGACATTCTAAATAAGCAATTTTCATAATTTAGCTCTCATTGAAGTGCCTGTAATTCTATTTTCTTAGATAATGACTGCATATCTTTAGCGATCGATACAATACAAAGGTTTAGTAAAGTTTAAAATTCAAATTCATATCAAAAAATTAAAAATAATTATGAAAGCAATTGTCTTGACTAAATACGGTTCTGCGGATGTTCTCAAACTCGAAGAAGTAGAAAAACCAACCCCCAAAGATAATCAAGTCTCGATCCAAGTTCATGCGACATCTGTAAATGACTGGGATTGGTGTTTGATGAGAGGGACACCATTTTATATCCGTTTGTTATGCGGCCTTCTCAAGCCTAAAATTCAGATACCTGGAGTGGAAATAGCCGGCCGCGTTGAAATGGTTGGTAAAAATGTAACCAAGTTTAAGCCAGGTGATGCTGTATATGGGGATATCTCCGAGTGTGGTTTTGGTGGTTTTGCTGAATATGTTTGCGTACCGGAAAATGCCTTAACCTTGAAACCAGATAGTATGACTTTCGTTGAAGCAGCAGCGATTCCCCATGCAGCAATTTTAGCTTTACAAGGTCTTCAAGATGAAGGAAAAATTCAGCCAGGACAAAATTTATTGATTAATGGTGCTGGTGGGGGAGTAGGGACTTTGGGAGTACAAATTGCTAAATCTATGGGGGTTGTTGAGGTTAGTGGTGTCGATCGCTCTAGTAAATTTGAAATGATGCGATCGGTGGGGTTCGATCGCACGATCGATTACACGCAAGAAGACTTCACCGCGCAAGATCGGCGTTACGATTTGATTCTTGATACGAAGACGAATCGTTCGATATTTAAATATCTGCGCGTACTTAACCCTAATGGGGCTTATATTACAGTCGGAGGTTCTACCCCTCAACTTTTCCAAGCTTTACTATTAGGGCCGATAATACGCAAATTCAGCCAAAAAAATGTATCTCTGGTTAATTTAAAACCAAATAAAAATTTAAATTATATTAACGAGCTTTTCAAATCTGGTAAAGTTAAACCGGTTATAGACGGCCCCTACAAGTTGAGTGAAGTCCCCGACGCAATTCAGTATTTTGGAGCAGGGAAACATCAAGGTAAAGTGGTCATAACCTTGCAAGAAGATAACAAAACTTAACCAAATAACCGCAAAAGCGATCGAGAAGCTTGCCAAAAAAAGTTTTTTTGTCCGATTACTTCTATTAAAGCTAGCATAGAGATCGCCACAAATCTTAACAGAAAAGATTGATTAATGCATAATTCGAGTGCATTTTTCTAGGATCTATCTCGCTCAAAATCTAGTTACCAGATATTTTTTTGCAATACCAGAGAACTAATAACATTTAAATTTAGCTAAAATTATTTACTGTTAACTTTAAGTACGAGCGAATTTCGTAGATTTAGTATAATTTTAAATAGTATAACCATGGCTGATATATATAATCTTCATTCAGAAAATCCCCAAGAACGGGAAATAGATAAAATTGCCAAAGCACTTAAACGCGGTGCAGTCATGCTGTATCCTACGGATACGGTTTATGCGATCGGGTGCGATTTTAATGTTAAATCTGCCCTGCAAAGAGTGCGACAGATCAAACAACTATCTAACGATAAACCACTGACTTTTTTATGCTCTTCTTTGGCAAATATCTCTCAATATGCCACCGTGACCGATCCAGCATATAAGGTTATGAAACGTTTGATTCCCGGCCCTTATACTTTCTTATTACCAGCAACAAAATTAGTCCCGAAACTGGTAATGAGTCCGAAACGAAAAACAACAGGAATCAGAGTTCCCGATCGCCCTTTATGTCGAACTTTAATCGATACTTTAGGCAATCCAATTATTTCAACTTCAGCCCATTTACCCGATGAAGATGGCTATTTTCCAACTTTTGATTTAGAAAAATTTAAACTTTTCGATACTTTGGATGCTTTAGTAGATATCATTATTGACGATGGGTCTGAACCAGGTTTTGAAGTATCGACGATTCTAGATTTTACTAACCGAGAACCTGCGGTAGTGCGTAAAGGTTTAGGATGGGAAGAATTGCAAAATTGGCTGGTTATTGCGGAGTAGATGTAAAGATATGCAACAGGAACTTGAAATTTAAGACGAGACAAACAATCTTTCTGCGATCTCGATCGTTTCTGTAAAAATACGGAGGGATTAGATTATTTAGTAGAAAGCAAATCAACTAACACTAATTGTTAGATTTATTTCTCAGGCGAATTCTTGACAAAAAAGTGAGGATTTTAGCAATGAATAATAAATTGATTCTCAGCTCGGCGATCTTGACTTCAATAATTGGGGTCGTAATTGGAATTACTTTAGTTGAGATCAATAGTAATAGCGATCGCGCTCGATTCGATCGCAGTCTAAACGGTACTTTGGTGTTGTTGAGTGGAATGAGTGGGTTAATTGTTGGTGCAGGCCAAGAAATAACCCATCAGCTAAAAACACAAAAAAAGAGGCATTAATCGCCTCTCTCGTTTAAAATTGGTTGATTCTCAAAAAATTATAACTGAGGAATAAATCTCTCTTTTTCAGGGATTTCAGTGTATTCAGCTAAAATTTGACGGAACTCTTCACCATCGATAGTTTCCTTTTCAACTAAAAGATCTACCAAACGGTCGATCGCAACGCGGTTTTCGCGAATAATTTTTCGAGCCAGTTGATGAGCTTCTTCGATGATTTCTTTAACTTGCTTGTCGATTCTGGTTGCAACTTCTTCAGAATATTCAGCTCTACTATTCATCAAACCACCACCCAAGAAGACTTCTCCTTGTTGTGATTCTAAAGAAAGAGGGCCTAAATCGCTCATTCCGAAGCGAGTTACCATCTGTCTGGCCATACCAGTAACTTGCTGTAAATCTCCACCAGCACCAGTTGTTACTTCATCGTGACCGAAGATTTCTTCTTCAGCCGCGCGGCCGCCCATAGCACCAGCGATACGAGCCATTAATTCAGATTTTGTGGTTAAACCTTGTTCTTCGTTAGGAGTGAACCAAGTCAAACCTTTAGCTTGTCCGCGAGGAATTAAAGTTACTTTCTGTACCGGATCGTGGTCTTTAACTAGAGTACCGACGATCGCGTGACCGACTTCGTGATAAGCAATCAAACGTTTGCTCTTGCTATCTACTAAAGGAGTTCCTTCCATTCCAGCAATAACGCGATCGACTGCTGCATCGATTTCGCTCATGGTAATTGCCTCTTTACGTCTTCTCGCGCAAAGAATAGCCGCTTCGTTGAGCAAGTTAGCTAAATCCGCTCCAGTAAATCCAGGAGTACGACGGGCGACTGTTTCGATGGAAATTTCGGGTGCTAATTTTTTGTTGCGGGAGTGAACTTCAAGAATTTCGATTCTACCCTTAACATCGGGAGCATCTACAATCACTTGGCGATCGAAACGTCCGGGACGCAATAAAGCCGCGTCGAGTACGTCAGGGCGGTTTGTAGCGGCAATGATAATGATACCTGTATTGCCTTCAAAACCGTCCATTTCGGTTAATAATTGGTTGAGAGTTTGTTCTCTTTCGTCGTTACCGCCACCAATACCAGCTCCACGCTGACGGCCGACTGCATCGATCTCATCGATAAAGATCAAACAGGGAGAATTTTCTTTTGCTTTCTTGAACAGATCGCGAACTCGAGAAGCACCAACACCAACGAACATTTCCACGAATTCAGAACCGGAAATGCTAAAGAAAGGAACGCCAGCTTCACCGGCGATCGCTTTAGCTAGTAATGTTTTACCAGTTCCTGGAGGCCCGACTAATAATACTCCTTTAGGAATTCTTGCCCCAACTGCAGTAAATCGCTCGGGTTGTTTGAGGAATGTAACTACTTCTTCTAATTCTTCTTTTGCTTCTTCAATCCCGGCTACATCATCGAAGACTACTCCGGTTTGAGCTTCCATCTGGAATCGGGCTTTAGATTTACCGAAGCTCATTGCTTGTCCGGGGCCTCCGGGCATATTGCTGGAACGGCGGAATAAAAAGAATAAAGCTCCAATCAATAAGATCGGGAAAATCAAATTACCTAAGAAGCCCCAAACAGCTCCTTCATTACCCATTGGGTGATAATCAAAACTGATATCTGCATCTTTTAGTTTCGAGATTAGTTCGGGGGAATTAGCAGGTAGATCTACTCGTAATTTTTGGATGCTGTCGTCTATTTCTGGGTCGAATGCTTGTACGATCGCAGTCCGACCTCCTTCATAGAGATCTACACTTGTAACTCTGCCAGCTTCTAAATATTCTAAGAAGCGACCGTATGTCATTCTAGTATTTGCTGTGTTGCCGCCACTCGTATCTAAATTGGTAGCAAAGCTTCCTTGCCAGAGGAAGAATCCTACAAATAATAGTGGCAATGTCCAAAGTAGGACTGTTCTCCAGGAAAATTTCATGTTCGGTAGTTTTCTCTTTTATCTTTGTTTTAACAACCTTTGCGACTTTAACCAGACTGTTGGGCGTGGTTAGAGAGTAAAAAATAAATTTTTTGCTTAACTTAATTTATTTTTTTTGTCAAGGTAGATATCACTTTATCTTGCTTAGTTAAATTTTAGCTTAACTAAATTTAACTTAATTCTCATATTTAATACAACTAAAGAATTTTATGACTATTTTTCGCTTGAATTCAAGATTAACGATCGCTCTGTCTGGGAAGTTAATTATTAATAAAAAATAACTCGCCCATGTCTAGATTTTAAGGCGAGTTGCTCGTTTTTGGTTTATTTAGTTATTTGTGCCTAATATTAAAAACTCAAGCTTAGTAGGTTTCAACGTGCCAGCGATGAGCTTTTTTGAGCTGTCTTTGATAAGTGCTCCACTCAACACCGCTTTTGCTTGCAGGGCCGGTTAGAGCCTCGTCAATGCCGCCTTCCATACCTTTAAGACCGCAAATATAAGTATGGGTGTTTTCTTGTTGGATTAAATTCCACAATTCCTCAGAGTGTTCGGCAACTCGATGTTGAAGATACATTTTACCGCCGTCTTTGTTTTTTTGTTCGCGACTGATAGCATAAGTCAAACGGAAGTTGTCGGGAAATTCTTCTTGAAGTTTTTCTAACTCTTCTTTGTAGAGAATGTTAGGAGTTTTGGGAATGCCGAAAATTAACCAAGCAAAACCTTTGAATTTGTAATTTTCGTGCTGCTCTTTAAACATGCGCCATAAGTAAGCGCGGAATGGTGCAATACCAGTTCCTGTAGCCATCATGATAATGTTAGCGTTTTCGTCCTCAGGTAAAAGCATTTCTTTACCTACGGGGCCGGTGATAGTTACATCTGCGCCCACTTCGAGGTTACAAAGGTGAGTCGAACAAACACCGTAAACTGTTTCTCCAGTTTCGGGATGCTTGTATTCGAGTTGACGCACGCATAGAGAAACGGTTTTATCGTCTACATTATCGCCGTGACGGGTAGAGGCGATCGAATACAGTCTTAATTTATGTTTTTTTCCAGCAGCATCAGTTCCTGGGGGAATAATGCCAATACTTTGACCTTCTACATAACGCAAATCTCCGTCAGAAATGTCAAAAGTCAAATGACGAACTGTACCTATACCACCTTCGCCAACCAATTCGGTATTGCCGATGCATTTGCCAATGTATGGATTTTTGGGACGATAAATATTGACTGGTATGTCTTTTTTTGATGCTGCCTGTGTCATGATATCTTTGTTTTCTCTTGTGTTTGTTTTTATGGAGTTTACCTTACTTCTCTTTCTCCCAACCCTAGATTAATCGTATTTTCGAGATCGCCTCGAATAAATTTTATTATTTTACTCGATTTGTCTCGATTTTAAGCGATCGCGGTCGTTTGAAATTTTAAATCAATTTAAGCGGAAAAACTCTAGTTTGATTTTTTACATTATCTAGAATACAAATGTAATTTAAGTAAAATTGTCACGATTGAGTGAATTTAATTTTTTCTTTATGTAAAATTACCAACAAACATTAGCATAAATACTGGGCGAGATAATTCCTGCGAGGCTAATTGATTGTGAGTAGAATGCTGTTCTGCTACGATCGATAAAAGCAATCTATTATTTTAGATACTCGAGGTTATAGGGATCGAGAGGTTCTTGGAGAATTGGTTTAGTTAAACCGATCGCTACTTGCCAAGTAAAAACTAATCGATCTATAAGCTAGGAATGTAGCTTGCTTAATACTATTAAGTTAAAAAAAACTGTTTTGCATTAGAGGGAAAAAATGATCGCTGACACAGACCGCGTGGTAATAATAGGAGTAGCCGGAGATTCTGGGTGCGGTAAATCAACTTTTTTGAGACGCTTGCTCGATTTATTTGGTGAAGAGTTCATGACAGTTATCTGTTTGGATGACTATCACAGTCTCGATCGCAAAGGAAGAAAAAAAGCTGGCGTTACGGCTCTTAATCCCAAAGCGAATAACTTTGATTTAATGTACGAACAAATCAAAGCATTAAAGAACGGCCAAGCGATTGATAAACCAATTTACAATCACGAAACTGGAGAAATCGATCCTCCAGAAAGAATCGAACCCAATAAAGTTATCGTTATTGAAGGTCTTCATCCTTTATACGATGCTCGAGTCAGAGAATTGGTTGATTTCGGAGTTTACTTAGATATCAGCGACCCCGTTAAAATTCAATGGAAAATTCAGCGCGATATGGCCGAGCGCGGTCATACTTACGAAGATATTTTAGCTTCGATCCAAGCTAGAAAACCCGATTTCACCGCTTTCGTAGAAGTGCAAAGAGAATTTGCTGATGTGGTAATTCAAATTCTCCCCACCAATTTAATGGAAGATAAAGAACACAAAATTCTGCGGGTTCGTTTGATTCAAAAAGAAGGTGTTAAAGATTTTGAACCGGTTTATCTGTTCGATGAAGGTTCTACAATCGATTGGATTCCTTGCGGTCGCAAATTGACTTGTTCTTACCCCGGTATTCGCATGCATTACGGCCCGGATACTTATTACAAACACGAAGTTTCCGTGCTTGAAGTAGATGGAAACTTCGATAAGCTTGATGAAATGTTCTATGTAGAACAACATCTCAGCAGAACTGGCACTAAATACGCTGGAGAAATGACTGAATTATTACTCAAACGCAAAGATGCTCCCGGATCTAACAACGGTAGCGGTTTGTTCCAAGTTTTAGTTGGGTTAAAAATGAGAGAAACTTACGAACGCTTGATTGCAACTGAAACTCAAGAAGAAGCAGCTCGAGTCTAAGTTGAAGCTTAATGTTGAATTTCTTATAAAATCGATAAAATAGTACCTCGCCCCATGTTATGGGGCGAATATGTTTTTCTGGAGCTGAGTAGGAGCGAATTTAATGAGAATCTGGATTGTTAGTTTTTTAGTCTTATTTGCCCTAGTTCAATTTTATCAATGGGTTAAAGGGTTTATGTCTCCGTTGCCAATTTACGTATTGGGTGGAGCTTTTTTAGCGATCGCTTCTAATTATGAAAAAGGGATTTGTTCTGTTAACGAACCAAAATCTACAATCTTAAATTCGGATAACAACTCTAAAATTAATCTTGGCGAGCAAAATTCAGCCGGCATTTTAGAGTCAAACAAGAATTAATTTGTAATTTAATTAATTACTTGCCGATATTTCGTTTCATTTCTTCTAGTTCTTGATCTGTTTCTAAACGTTGAAACTGTGCTTCTAGTGGATCTCCAACCCCAGAACCATAATAATTTTGATAGCTTGCTCCTCTGGCCCACCCAGTAGTATCTGAATTAACCGAGCTAGCATTAGTTTTTTGCTCTGCTTTAACGCGATCTGCTTCAATTTTTACTTCTTGCTTTTTAGTTTGAATTTGAGACAATAATTCCAAAGCTTGAAGCAGGCTTTCTTTAGTGCCTTTCATTTGACCCCAAAGCTGATTTCCCTGACGCAGTAAAGCTGCTTCTCTTTCTCTAGCTGCATTGGCTAAATCCATTCTGCGGGCAGTTTCAGCCTTAGCTATTCTAGCGTGCCAGGTTTGAATATCTTTAGCTACATTGAGTATTTCTTCTTGCAATCGTTTTTCTTCAGATTGCAGTTGCAAAATCAATTTTTTACTTTCTCGTTCTTGTTGTTGTAATTGCTCTAGAATCGCCTGCAATTCTAAATGAGGGTTATTGTTTAAGAATTCATCTAGTCGAGACTCGAGAAATTTATTTATATCGTCAAATAATCCCATTTTTATGATTACTTCCCTACGAGCGATCGGATCTTTTTTTTATGGTAAATGCGATCGCGAATCGAAGTCAGGAGTCAGGGAGTGGGTAGGGGGTCAGAAGTCAGGAGTCAGGGAGTGGGTAGTCGGTCAGCGGTCAGGGGTCAGAGGTCAGGAAGTGGGTCAGGAGTCAGAAGTCAGGGAGTGGGTAGTCGGTCAAAGGTCAGGGGTCAGAGGTCAGGAAGTGGGTAGTCGGTCAGAGGTCAGGGAGTGGGTAGGGGTCAGAAGTCAGGGGTCAGAAGTCAGGAGTCAGAAGTCAGGGAGTGGGTAGGGGGTCAGATTTCTTCTCCAGTAGAAAGATTTCGCACTCTACCGTAACGAGAAATTTTTGCTGTTCGATTTTCTATCCCGATTAGCGTCCAACCGCTCCGGCCAATTTCTTGATTTATTTTAATTCTTTGAGTAACTCCATTAATGCTAAATAAAGCGATCGAACTATTGGCAGATTCAAACAACCCTACTAGAGTGTAATTACCTTCTGTTTCGATCGCGCTAGGAAGTGCTGCGGCGATCGGAATCGATCCATTGTAAGAGCGGTTCTTTTTACCTTTGATTGGCGGTGGTTTTGGCACATTTAAACGATTACCAGGATCTGATTCTAAACGATCTTCTACTGGTATATAAACTCGCTCTATTTTTTCAATGATTTTAACTTTTCCCTCGTTAGATAAAGATTGTAACTGTTTTTCTTGCTGCTGTTTCTTGACTTCAATTTTACGTTCGATCGCAGCTAAAGATTGACTCATATATTTAATAAATTGAGCATCTGAATTAGATATTTCTTGCTTGGGAATGCTCGTCATTTTCGCGCTGGTTGCATTTAATTTTGGTATTGTGGATGTCTTTTTATTTACCAGCCAAGATAATATTATTATTAAGTAAATACTGGCGATCGCAAATATAATCTTATCTAAGTTATCGAGAATTACTTTATTAATATTTTTATTGTGACAATTGAATTTAGTTTGGTTTTTATCTTTACTGTTAGGAAATACCAAGCGATCGTCGGCTAAATTACTTTGTTGCTTGCGAGGAATTAATTGCATCTTTACCGATCTATTTTTTTAAAGTAGTTAACGGACAACTAACTTTAGCAAGAAAAAAAATGATTTTCTGTTTTTTCCTTTTTCTAGATAGGTATTTTTTATTTAGTTTGATTTGCTCAATAAAAGTCATTAAATCTAAGTATTTTTTTGTATTTCAAATGACAATTATTTTATCGGGATTGGCGATCCCTTTGAATCGATTTAACTTCAGTTAATAAGTTTTGCATCAAATTGTGGCGCTCGTAAAGAATGCGACATCCACCGCTGACAACCCGAAAAGTTCCGGGATCGATCGGAGCGATCGCAGCCCATTTTGGAGCAGAACAACCCAATTCGATCGCCGTCTCATCTTCAAGATAAACGTGACGAGACCAAGCCAAGCCATAATCAATATCTTGCCATTTTTTAACAAAGGATTGGATGTTAGGATAATCAATCCAAATGTGCAGTTCTAGGAGCTTGAGAACCGACTAAAGCGACGGAATAGATGTCGTTTAGAGTTTCAGCCCATTTTAACGACTTGATTCAAGATCGATGCAATTTTTTCAGCTCGAGAAGATCTCATTGATTTTTCTTGCGATCGTCGACAAAACTGTAAATAACTTGGGTTTGTAAATCTTCAGAAACTGAAGAAGGTAAATCAGTTAAAGGAAAACTTTGCCGATCTAATTTGACTTGTAAAGACATCATCGGATCTTCACCTGAAGCAATTAAAAACTCGAGCCGATCGAGTGATTCGCTAGTAGCAATTTTGTCTAAAATTTGAAAGACCGTTTGAAAATCAAGCAGATTTTGATTGCGATACCAATGGGGATCTGCTTGTTGAGTGCGATCTAAACCGAGATGAAAAATTAAATTAGGTTTACCGAATAAAGCGATCGCAACCGGTCTAGTTTCTTCTTGTAGCAGCAGGCCGAACGAACTTGCTAAATTACGAAAGCGATCTATTTTTTGATAACGCTCTCTTAAAGATTCTGAATCTCCTTGCCAATCGATCGCAACTGCGATTAAATAATTTTCGAGCAGTAAATGACCCATTTTTTTGGCTTTGGTTGCCAAATAACTAGAATTATGGTCGTTGGCTTCAATTAAAAGCGGGACTCGATCGACGATTTCTAGACCGTAGCCTTTCAAACCAGCAATTTTACGAGGATTATTGGTTACCAAACGAATTTGTTTGACTCCAAGATCGTTGAGTATTTGCGCCCCCATTCCGTAGTCCCGTAAATCTGCCGGAAAACCCAAACGTTCGTTAGCTTCTACCGTATCCAGTCCGAGATCTTGAAGGGAATAGGCTTTTAACTTATTAATTAAACCAATGCCTCTACCTTCTTGTCTTAAATATACAACCACGCCTAAATTGGCTTTTTCAATTAAATTTAAAGCAGCTTGAAGTTGCATCCGACAATCGCAACGGAGAGAGCCTAAAGCATCACCAGTCAAACATTCAGAGTGCATCCTGACTGTTACGGGTTTGTTTTGAAATTCTGACAATTCTCCCTTAACAATTGCCAAATGTTCTGTATTATCTAAAGTGTTGCGATAAGCATAGATTTTAAATTTGCCGAACTGAGAGGGAAAATTACATACCGTTTCGCGATAGACGAAACGATCGTGTTTGAGACGATAACTGATTAAATCGGCGATGCTAATTAATTTCAGATTATGTTCTCGAGCGTATTCGATCAACTGGGGCAATCTAGCCATCGATCCGTCAGAGTTTTGAATTTCGCAAATTACTCCAGCGGGGTACAAACCAGCTAATCTAGACAGATCTACTGCTGCTTCGGTGTGACCGGCTCTTTTGAGTACGCCACCAATTCTGGCTCGAATTGGAAAAATGTGACCGGGACGACGAAGATCTTCCGGTTGAGTGCTAGGATTAATAGCGACTTGAATTGTTCTAGCTCTGTCTTCTGCGGATATTCCAGTAGAGACACCTAAATGGG
>JASJCW010000093.1 GCA_030065265.1 Prochloraceae cyanobacterium | reverse complement strand
GAGAAGGCGATCGGAATTTGTTTGCCTTGTTTTGTTAGATAAGTAAGGTCAAAATTTTTGAGCGCGCCTTTTTGAATCAAATCATCAATCTCTAAGGCTGAATCTGAGACGATTAATTGAAAATTTTGCTCGATTAATTCAGTTTCAAGATATTCTAAGAGCTGATACGTGGCTGGATTTACTTTCTTAATTGTTCCATCGGCGGAGAGAACGATGAGACTGTCAACCATTGAACTGAGAATTTTGTCGAGATAAGATTTGGATACGGTAGTATCTTTGAGGCCCGAGACCATTTGATTGAAAGTTTGAGCTAAAATACCGATTTCATCTTTACCAAATACAGGAACTTGCACGTTTAATTTACCTGTTCCGACATCAAGAGCCGCACCTTTTAACTGTTCGAGGGGACGAGAAATTGTATAAATAGTGTAAATGCCTAAGATGAAAGATAAGATGAGGGCGATTCCTGTAGAACTCCCGATAATTATGTCATTATTATTCAGATAAGTTGTAATTACTTCTGTTTTCTCTTCCTGGTCGTCGTAGAAGTTTGCTTGATATCGTTCGAGTAAAGGATAAATCTCATCATTAAATAAGGTCTCTAATTGATTTGAAATTAATTCTCGATCGCGATCGATATTGTTTGGTTCTAAAATCTCTTTAATTATCTTTTCCAGTTTAAGATTTTTTTCTTGGAGCTTATCAGCAATTCTAATTAGATCTAGTTCGTCTTTAAGTTCTTCACCTTCTTCGTTTTCTTCTTCTTCTAGTTCAATTGGAGAATTCATATCGAATCTCAATAGTTCTTCTGAAGCTCGGTCTAAGTCTAAGATTTTTTTTGATAGCCCGGGAATTATTTCTAAAATTTTTTGTTTATCTTGTTCTAGATATTCATCAGATATACCCGTTTTTTTTTGCCAAAAATAATTATAAGTTTCTGACTCTAATTTTCTCAAATCTGAGTGAATGTTTGCGAGTAAAATAGTAGTTTTATTTCCTTTTAAGATAGCTTGGTCTATATTGATTTTTGCTTGAGTATTTCCCCTTAAAGAAATAACTCCGACTCCTCCCAATAAAAAAGCACTTGACAAAAATGCTAAACTTAGTTTTTGAAATATTTTCATGAAATTTATCTTAATTTTATTTGAAATTTTTCAAATGTTTATAATTGAAAATTAATTGGGGTAATCTCAGAAAAAGATTTAATAAAAATTCAGAGGTCGATGTCTCGGTTGGATCGATCTCTGGATTGCTTTGACAGGTTTTAATTAATTGACAATCTTAATTACAATTGTAAGATTAAACTCAATGAAAAAACATCAGCAAAATCATTGGCTACGAACAGAAATATAAAGATTCTGCTGGGTAGACGATCGCATTGTTGCAGTGTTGAATTACTTTAACAGTCTCGCAAATCTTTTAATAATAAAACTATTTCATCGATCGCATCTCGCTGCAGAGAAGATTTAAAATCGGCATGATTGAGAATAATACTAATAACTAAAGTTTCATAATTGGCTAATTCTAAATAACCGGAAAGTCCAGAAACTCCGGTGAGAGTTCCGGTTTTTGCTTGCAGTTTTCCGCGAATTGGCGTATTTAAAAAGCGATTTTTTAAAGTTCCGCTAACTCCAGCCACAGCTAAAGAATCGCGATAAATTTGAGCTTGGGGAGTTTTTGCCATTAGCTGAAGCGTTTTGACTATTGCTTCGGGAGAAACTGAATTTTGACGGGATAAGCCAGAGCCATCGTTTAAACTATAGCTATTAGAATCGACTCCTAATTTACTTAAAACCAGTTCGATCGCATTGTCTTCGGTTGCGGCACTTAAACGATCTTGTAAAACTTGAAACAGTGTTTCGGCATATAAATTGTTGCTTTCTTGATTGGTTTTAGCGATTAAAACCTCTAATGTTTCGGAGTAAACTGTGGCTAATTTCGTGCCCCGAGGAATGGAGAAAGGACGGCGATCGACATATTCCGAATCAACTTCAATGCCGCGATCGCGCAAAATTTTCCGAAAAGAAGTTAAAAAATACTGACTTTGATCGGGTATTGCTAAACCCCAAATATCGGGGCCGGAATCGATCGCTAATTCGCCTTGAATTTTTAAACTCGGCTCGACAAATACTCCTTTAATTTCAACGCCATAAGGGGTATTTTCAGGTGCAGTTACTGCTTGATTTTCGATCGCCCATTGTTTGGCGGCAATTTCATCCGACCAATCTAATTTTACTTTTTGTCCCAATCTTTGCGGCAAAATAGTTAAGATAACTGCATTTTCGTTGAGGTTGAGATCGTAAACTCCAACAGCATAATATTCGCGAATGTCAGACCATTCCCAAGTAGGATTAATATAAGGTCGGCTATTTTCAATTATTAAACGGGAGATTCGCCTAACTCCTTTTGCTTTCAGGCGATCGGCTAGTCGTTCTAATTGTGCGGTGTTCAAACTGGGATCTTTACTTCCTACCACCCGCAAAGTAGTTAAATCGGGCAAAGTTCCCTCTCCGTAAACGGAAGTATAAAAACGATAGCGCGATCCTAATTGAGACAAAGCGGCAGCAGTAGTCAATAATTTGGCATTAGAAGCGGGTAAAACATATTTTTCGGCATTTTTAGCATAAATAGTCTTTTCAGTAGCCAAAGTTTGGATTAAAATCCCCCAACTGAGGCGATCGAAACCTTCGCGGTTAATAATTTGCCCTATTTTGCGATCTAAATCTGCAGGACAAATATATTTCTTATTTCGAGCGAGAGTAACAGAAGCAGAAGGAGAAAGAGATAATTGTTTGGGAGTTGGCTCCAATTGAGATCGATCGGGAACATTATCTCCAACTCGGTCGATATTTTTAAGTTTCGGTGCTTGGAGGATAAATAGCAAAGAGAGAAAAATTAAGGCTTGTGCCGATCTCAATAAAAGTTTTAGCATTCAATATAGCGGTAAAAAGAGGAATAATATAATGAGTTACGATTTCGATCTGTTTGTCATCGGTGGTGGATCTGGGGGGATTGCTTGCGCTAGAAGAGCCGCAGAATATGGCGCAAAGGTCGGATTAGCAGAAAACGATCGCTTGGGTGGAACTTGCGTGCATCGCGGTTGCATCCCCAAAAAATTAATGGTTTACGCTTCTCGGTTTCCGGCACAATTTGAAGAGGCTACGGGATACGGTTGGAGCAAGCCAGAAAGCCACCTCAATTGGTCGCAAATGGTTCGAGCGGTAAATAACGAACTCGATCGCCTCAATGGGGTATATCAGCGCATGCTGGATAAATCGAACGTGCAATTATTTCGCGGTTACGCTCAATTTGTCGATTCCCATACAGTAGCAATCGGCGATCGCAAGGTAAGCGCAGATAAAATCATAGTCGCTGTTGGCGGTCGTCCGGTAAAACCTAATAATATTCCCGGGATCGATCTGGCGGTTGTTTCTGACGATATGTTTAATTTACCGGAACAGCCAAAAAGTTTAGTAATTATTGGCGGGGGTTATATTGGCGTAGAATTCGCTTGTATCATGCAGGGTTTGGGAACTCAAGTCACTCAAATTATTCGCGCCGATCGCATTTTACGGGGTTTTGATGGCGATTTACGTTCTACCCTAACTGAAGCCATGGAAAAACACGGGATTCGCATTTTTAATAACAGTAACCAGATTGAAATCGAAAAAACCGATGAGGGAGTTAAAGTAATCTCGAGAAGCGATAAAGAAGATATTGCTGTGGCCGATGCGGTTAGTTTAGCAGCCACAGGAAGAAAACCAAATCTGGAGAATTTAGGTTTAGAAAATACTGGGGTAGAAATTGTCGATGGTGCGATCGCCGTTAATGAAATCAGTCGCACTTCCGAACCAAATATTTACGCGATCGGCGATTGTACTCCAACTATGGAATTAACTCCGGTAGCAATTCGGGAAGGACGTATTTTTGCTGACACGCATTTTGGTAAAAAAGATGCCAAAATGAGTTACGAGAATATACCTACAGCAGTCTTTTCTACTCCAGAAGCGGCTACCGTTGGTTTAACCGAAGAAGATGCTAAAGCAAAGTATGGAGATGAAGCAATCAAAATTTACCGGGCTAAATTTAGACCGCTCTATCATACTCTTAGCGGCCAAGATGAAAAAACTTTAATGAAATTAGTGGTCAATCGAGATACTGATAAAGTATTAGGGGCCCATATGGTGGGCGAACATTCAGGAGAAATTATGCAAGCAATTGCAATCTCTCTTAAAATGGGTGCTACTAAAGCAGATTTCGATGCTACTGTTGCCCTTCATCCTAGTTCGGCTGAAGAATTTGTAACCATGCGTTAATAATCGCAGCAAGGTTGAGGGCAGAGGACAAAAGGTTCATTATATTGGTAACAATAATAAAGTATTTTTTACTTCTTCGTGCCTTCACCTTGAGAAGAACTTTAAGCCTCTCTATTTCTTAACTAATTTGAAGATGATTATCAATAATATTACTGCAATTTTTCAAAAGGAATTAAGAGGTTATTTTACTTCGCCGTTAGCATATCTTGTTGCTGGTTTTTTTTGGCTGTTAACTGGTTTTTTCTTTGTTTATCTATTATTGGGACAAGAAGGGATAATTGCTGAAGTTTCTAGAATCGAGCGATTGGGGCAACCAGTTAATGCCGACGTTGCTTACAATTTTTTACTCAGTTATCTCGGCTTAATGAGCGGCTTGATAATCTTTATTGTTCCGATTCTTTCGATGAATTTATATGCAGAAGAAAGGCAGTTTAAAACTATAGAATTGTTAGCAACTTCTCCAATTACAAATTGGGTCGTAGCTGTAGGCAAGTTGTTAGGTGTAGTTTGCTTTTTTACATTTATGATGTTTCCGGTCTTAATCTACGAAGCGATCGCCTTTAGCAATGCCAATCCGCCAATTAATCTGACAGTTCCCCTCCTCGCTCATTTAGGTTTAATTTTACTGGCTGCTGCAATACTTTCTCTGGGTATGTTTATTTCTTCTTTAACTAATAGCACGATTTTTGCCGCTATTATTACTTTTATTGCGATCGTCTTTCTTTGGTATTTAGATGGACTCGGTACGGCAATTTCAGCAACTATATCCCCCCAACTCGGCGCGGCAATTAGCTACCTTTCTCTACTGAAACATTATGACAATTTCATAAAAGGTATTTTTGATACTGGGGGTATAGTTGTATTTTTTAGTTATATATTTTTAGGCATATTTTTAACCGCTAACAGTATTGAAATTCTTCGTTTTAAGCGATAGTAAATTATTGAATTTATGAAAAAGAAATTAAAATTCAATCTCAAAAAAAAGTTTAAATACTTATTTTTATCCGGCCCGTTTATATTTACCGTAGGTTTAGTTGCGGGAATTGTTTCGGGTATTTGGTCGATAATTCCTTTAAGTTTGGTCTTAACTGGGACGATCTTTACTATCTTTTGGTTGGGATTTCTAGGGAACGGGTTTTGGCAGCAAAAATCGACTCGAGTCGGAACTAATACTTTAATATCAACTCTCTCAATATTAATAATTTTAGGGCTGATTAATTTTTTAGCAAGTCGCTATAGTTTCAGAATCGATTTTACTGAAAATCAAATCTTTACCCTCTCTCCCAAAACCCAGCAAATAGTTAAGAGTTTAAACCAACCTTTAACAGTTTGGATATTCGATCGCAATTTTAATCCGGTCGATCGAGAATTACTCGAAAATTACGGTCGCTACAGCCCTCAGTTTAAATTTGACTTCGTCGATCCGCAAGTAGAAATAGGCAAATTAAACGCTTTTCAAGTTAAAGATCTCTCATTAGGACAAGTTTATCTCGAATATGGCAATAAAAAGCAATTAGTACAGCAATTATACGGCCAAAACCCCCTCAACCCCGGAACAAAAGAACCGATCTCTGAAGTCCAATTAACCAACGCGATCGCTAAAATCAAGCGCGATCGTATTCCCGAGATCTATTTTCTCACCGGACACGGAGAAACGCCCCTCACGGCAACTAAAGATGGTTTGTCTCAAGCTGTCAACAATCTCAATGCTAAAGGTTATCGCGTTAAAACCCTCAATCTCGTCACAAATGGTAAAATTCCCGAAGATACTAGCGCGATCGTCTTGTCTAACCCTCAAAAAGTATTATCTCCAGCAGAAAGCAATCTATTAGAACAATATCTTAATAATGGCGGAAGATTATTGTTAATGTTAGACCCTCAATTGAGTGCAGATCCGACTAGAATTTTACAAAGTTGGGGCATAAAATTAGACGATCGCATTATTATCGATGCCAGTGGTAGCAATGTATTTTTAGGTTTTGGTGGCGATACTACCGTGATAACTCAATATGGCGATCGCCCGATTACTAAAGATTTTAGCGAGCAAAATATCACTTTATTTTATCGCGCTAGGGCTGTAGATCTTGAACCAGTTGCAGGAATTGATGCCGCACCTTTTTTAATTACGGACAAGCAAAGTTGGGCAGAAAGTGAATTGAGCGATCGGGTTAATTTAGATCCGATTAAAGATAAGGAAGGCCCTTTTAATATTGGCTTTACTTTAACAAGATCGAGAGAAGAAGCGCGAGAATCTCGATTAGTTATTGTTGGCGATTCTGATTTTGCGACTAATACTTGGTTGGGCCAACAGTTTAATGAAAATTTATTTAGTAACGCGATCGATTGGTTAGCTAGTAACGATGATTCTGCTATTTCGATCGAGCCTAAAGAGCCTAAAAATCGCCGCCTCAATATTAGTCCCATTCAATCGATAATGATTAATCTTTTGGCTCTTTTTATCGTTCCTTTATTAGGTTTTGCTATGGCTGGCTTAACTTGGTGGAAAAGACGCTAAGAGATTTCTTATTGAATGTGGATAGGTAAAATAAACATGAAATTGCAAAAAACAACTCTGATTTTATTGGGTTTGGCTGTTACTTTGGGCAGCTTTGTCTATTTTAGTGAAGTTAAAAATACAAATCAGCCCCTAGCAATTCAAAATGAAAGAAGAGAAATTTTTGATTTTCAAGAAGCAGATATTAAACAATTAACCATCGAGATTGATGGAAAAACTCTTGAATTTGAACGAATTAATCGTAACAATTCCTCGAATTGGCAAATGCTCAAACCTGAAAATACTCCCGCTAATGATGGAGTTGTGGTTTTTTTATTGAATTTATTGGCTCGTGGTAAGAGCGAACGCTCTTTTAATGTTTCTGCGAACAATTTAAATCTGTATGGTTTGCAACCTTTTAATACGGTAATAACAATCTTGCTTAATAATCGGCAAAAACATCAGTTAGTTTTAGGAAAATCCGATTTTGAAAACAAATTGATTTACGCTTTAGCCGATCCGACTGACTTGGTAAAGGAAGATGTAGAAATAATTTTAATCTCAAAAAACTTTCAATATGCAATTCTAGAGAGAACTTTAGACGACTGGAAGCGATCGCAGGAGAAAAAAAATACAGGAAGTTAATACATAACTTCCTGCGAGGATAATTAAATCCACCTAAAAGAAGAACTTGCCTAATACTTATTTAATTTAAAGCTAGTTTGTAAATATTACGTAAAAATAGATTAAGCAAATGTTAAGAAATTGCTTTGAATTGTCAATATGACAATTTTTACCCGAAAAAATTTAATTTAACCAGTTTGTCTCGAAGGTTAATTTCAAGTTAACAGATTGGACAATTTGGCAATAAGTACAAAACTAGCTTTTCAGACCGGTTAAATTGTCAAAATAAAAAAAACACAGGAAGTTAACTTAAACTCCCTGCTTGAAGGATTAGATCCACCTAAAAGAAGAACTTGCCTTATGTATATATACTATAAAGGTTGTTTGTAAAAATTTCGCCAAGATAGATTAAGGAAAGGTTAAGAAGAAACTTAAGGCATCAATTAACTTGTCAAATTTAGAGAATAACCGACACCTCTAACAGTATTAATAAGATTTTGAGGAGCTTTAGCGGCTTTAAGTTTAGATCTTAAGCTATTAATATGAGCTTTAACCGTGTCTTCTGAAGGCATATCTTCAAAAGCCCAAACTTGTTCTAAAATAAATCTGCGACTGAGAACTCTTTTTCCATTACGCATTAAAAGTTCCAGAATTGAATATTCTTTAGGGGTTAAAGAGAGAGGTTGCTGTGCGTAAGTAACTTGATAAGTGTGCGGATCGAGACAAAGCTCTCCCCATTTTAAAATAGGCGATCTCGAACTACCTCGCCGCAATAAAGCCCGAATTCGCGCTAATAACTCCGGGAGATCGAAAGGTTTAATCACATAATCATCAGCACCAGCATCCAAACCGATTACTTTATCTTCGCTGGTATCGCGAGCGGTTAACATCAAAATAGGTTTATCAAAACCATGTTGGCGCAGTTTTCGGCACAAGTTGATTCCATTACACTTAGGAAGGTTAACATCTAATAAAATAAGATCGTAATTAAAAGATTGAACGTAATCCCAAGCTGCTTCTCCGTCACCGACTACATCAATAACATATAGTTGAGCGGCGATCGCCTCGGCCAAATTTTCGGCCAAAATAGAATCATCTTCTACTAATAAAATTTTCATCGCATAATGTGTTTTTTTAACGTTCTTGGTTTTGTAATATAGGGATAATCAATGAAATTGATAGGTATTTTCAATAAAAAACTGCTAACTTTCAAATTTATTTAGAAATAAAATTAGAACTATATAATTAATTGCAAAAATAGCAATTAGTTATCAGTATCTTGTTATTATTCAAAAATATTCAGGTACGGTTTCTTATCTAAACTGATTTTCTTAAAAAAAGATCGCTGGAGTCAAGAGCAATACCTAACGGATTATAATTGTGCCTCATAAAATAATTAAATTGTTAAAATAAACATTATTTTTTTGTTAAATTTACTTATGAAAAAAATATTTGAGGAAGTATTTTTTACTGTTTCAAAGGATGGAGAAAAATTATTCGATCTGAGTTCAAATTACGAACGGATCTGGGGCGACAAATGCAAAAGGTTAAAACAACAGCCGAATTCTTGGTTAGAATCGGTACATCCAGAAGAAAAAGAACGAGTATCCCTCGCTTGGAATGAGTTATTACGAGAGCAAAAACCTTTTCAGGAAAAATATCGAATTGCCAGCGATCGATGCAATAGTTGGATCTACACTAGATCTTTCCCTCTCAGACAAGCAGAAGAATTAGCAGGATATGCTTTAGTATCTACTAAAATTGAGGATCGCGACGATATTATTGCGGACAGCTCAGCAAAAACTAGACAATTAATTAAAGATATTTTAGAGAATATTAAATCGAGCGACAAACAAAAAGATTTAATTGAGAAAACACTATTAGATCTAAGCTTTTATTTTCCCAATTTGGCGATCGCCTACCACAATAATGCAAAGAACCAAAATAAAATAACAATAATCAAGGCGAACGAGACTTCAGAAAAAAAAAATTTAGCAGAAAA
The DNA here is from genome assembly GCA_030065265.1 of Prochloraceae cyanobacterium. GTDB lineage: Bacteria > Cyanobacteriota > Cyanobacteriia > Cyanobacteriales > JASJDA01 > JASJDA01. Next base: position 8,774 of record JASJCW010000093.1, on the reverse strand, counting down.
AACACTCAATTTAAATTTAGTACCAGAATACTGGAAATCATGTCAGACAAGTTCTTTTGTCGCAATCACAGATCTAACTAAAGACTATCGCCTCATTGCTTTAAAAGAGAAAATGCTCGGAATGGGCATGAGGGGACTTTTAACCGTTCCTGTAAAATACTCGGGAAAAATATTAGGATTACTAACTTTTTTTAGTTCTAAACCTTACAATTGGCAACCAAAAGAGATCGATAATTTAGTCGATATAGCTAATTGTTTGAGTATAGGCATTCAAAATTTAAAAACTGAAGCAGCATTAGCAAGAAGCCAAGCTTTACAAAGTAAAGGAGACAGAATTTGGGAGTGGAATATTCAAAGCGATCGCATATTTTCTGCTGCTGTAGGAGATTTTAAACCGCGAGAAGAAAGCATAGAACAATGGCGAGGGAGAATTCATCCAGAAGACTATTCGGAGGCGATCGCTACTTTTGAAAATCATTTAGCTGGCAAAAGTCCCTTCGTGCTTCAATATCGAGTCTGCGATCGCAACGGTAACTATAAATGGATTCTCAACCGAGGACAAGCACAATGGGACGAATTCGGTCGAGCAACTCGGGCGATCGGAATGGAGAGCGATCTCGATTGCTGTACTGAAATTATCGCAGAACTAAAAGAAAGCGAAAAAAGATATCGTCGCATTGTCGAAACTATGACTGAAGGGGTGGCGATCTTTAATGAAAAAAGCCAATTGATCTTTGTAAATCAACAATTAGCCGATATTTTAGGCTGTACCGTAGCAGAATTATTAAAGACAAATCCTTACGATTTTGTCGATAAAGAAGATATACCGCAGCTATTAAAAAAGCGAGAAGCTCGAAGAAATGGCAAAAAAGAACGTTTCGATTTTCGATTTCGTCGTAAAAATGGATCTCAATTTTGGGCAACAATTTCAGCAAACCCAATTTTAGATCTTAATGGGGAATACTGCGGTAATTTAATTACAGTTACCGACATCAGCGATCGCAAACAAGCAGAAGTAAGAATTGCACAAACCGAAGAATTTTTAAGCACTTTAATCGATCGTTTACCTTTGTGCTTATTTGTTAAAGATAGTGCGGGTCGATATATCACCATCAATCGAACTGGCGAACAATTTTTTGGCTGCGACAAGAGCAAAATATTAGGTAAAACCGATTACGATCTCTTTCCTCAAGAACAAGCAGATTTTTTAAGAGCAAAAGATCTTGAAGTTTTCAATAACGATATTGAAGTTCACATACCGGCTGAAGTCTTAGATAGTCCTAACTTGGGTCGTCGAATTTTGCGAACGACTAAACTGCCTTTATTCGATTCTGAGGGCAAACCAGAATATTTAATGGGTATTGCTGAAGACATAACCGATCGCCAAAAAATACAATCAGCCCTTCAAGAAAGCGAAAAACAATATCGCCGCATTATTGAAACTATGAGCGAAGGTGTTTGGGTACTCGATGCAGAAGGACTTACCGAATTTGCTAACCAACAAATGGCAGAGATGTTAGGTTACGAGCAATCGGAAATGATCGACAAGCATTTGCTTGAATTTATGGATCGAGAAGGAAAAGCAGATGCGATCGCCAAACTGCAACGTCGTCGTCAAGGTATTGCAGAAAAACACGATTTTAAATTTTGTCGCAGAAACGGCAAAGATTTGTGGGCGATCGTTTCGACTAATCCTATTTTCGATGACGAAGGAGAATATCAAGGAGCTTTAGGCATAATTACCGATATTACTGCCCGCAAACAGAACGAAGATCGGCTAAATTTAGCTTTAGAAGCAGGAAATATTATTTGTTGGGAAGCAAATTTACTGACAAATCGAGTTAGCGGTCAAGGTTGGATCGAAACTGAATGGGTAAACGATTCCTGGGAATTCTCAACCAAAGAATTATTTACTAAAATTTTTACTCGTCGCGAACGAAAATATTGTCGCAAAATAATCGCTCGAGCGATCGCTTCTCAAAACCAATTTATTCTCGAACATTGCTGTCCTTTGTCTTCAGGCAAATGGTTCATGATGAAAGGTAAAGTGATCCGAGATCAAACAGGTCTAGCAACCAGTATTATCGGCATTTCCGTTGATATTACCGAACGCAAGCTAGCAGAAATCCAAATTCAGCAAACCGATGAATTTTTACACACCCTAATCAATTCTTTGCCAGTCGCTCTATTTGTTAAGGATGCCAGACCGGAAAACTTCGGTCAATTGGTACTTTTAAATCACAACAGCGAAATACTTTTAGGAATGACTACCGCGCAAGCAATGGATCGTACTTGCAAAGAATTATTCAGCAAAGAGCAAGTTGAGTTTTTTGATTTTGGCGATCGCGAAGCTTTTGCTAACAAGACAAAAATCGATATTCCAGCTATTGCGATCGAGACTCAAAATTTAGGTCAAAGAGTTTTACAAGGAACTAAAGTTCCTCTTTACGATCGCGACGATCGGCCGCAATATTTACTTTGTATTGCTGAAGACGTTACCGATAGCCACAGAGCAAAAATAGCTCTTGAAGAAAGCGAAGCGCGTTTGGCTGGTATTTTAGATAATGCCGAAGATGGGATTATTTCGATCAATGCCAACCGACGAATTACTCTATTTAATAAAGGTGCAGAGAAACTTTTTGGTTACAGCACCTCAGAAATTATCGATCGCCCTTTGGAATTACTCATACCCGAGCGATTCTATCCCGCACACGATCTCCACATAAATGAATTCGGTCGCTCCAGTGAAATAGCTAAAGAAATGGGAGAAAGAGGAGCTGTATTTGCTCGCCGTCAGGATGGGACTGAATTTCCCGTTGAAGTTTCTATTTCTAAACTGAAATTAGAAAAATCAACAATTTTTACCGCCATTATTCGCGATATTACCGAGCGCAAGTTAGCAGAAAAAACTTTGCGAGAAAACAAACAGTTTTTAGAAAGTATTTTCGAGTCAGCAGCAGAAATTATTTGGGTTGCCGAAAGAACTGAAGATGGGGATTTTTGTATTTTAACCATCAATCAAAGCGTCGAGAAATTTACGGGAATTCCACCTCAAAAGTGGATTGGCAAAAGAATTGACGAGGTTTACCGAGATCCACAAATAGCTGCAAAATTTAGATCTAATTACAATATTTGTTCTCAAAAAGAAACTTCAATCACTTTCGAGTATGATTGTGAAATATCTAAGAAATGTTTTTTAACTACTATGTCACTTTTGAAAACTAGCGATACTTCTAATTCTGAAAGAGTAAGAATTCTAGCCGTTGCTGTTGACATTAGCGATCGCAAAAAAGCTGAAAAAACACTTCTAGAATTGGAAAAGCAGCGAGAGCTTTCTCAGGTTCAACTCCGTTTCTTTTCGATGGCTTCTCACGAATTTAGAACTCCTTTATCTACTATTTTAGTTATCGTTCAATCTTTGATTTCTTATATAGAACAATTACCTCGAGAAAAGATTATTAAAAAGCTCTATCAACTCGAAAAGGTGTCTAAAAGAATGACAGAAATTATCGATCATATCCTTAAAATAAATCGAGCAGAAACTGAAAATTTAACAATTGAAACCCAATTATTAAACCCCGAAAAAATGTGCGTTTCAATCGTTAACGAAATTCAAATTAATGCCGGAAAAGATCGCCAGATAATTTTTATGAGTCAAGGAGATACTAAACTGACTCGAATCAATCCTAAATTATTTAACTATATTTTGACAAATTTATTAATTAATGCTATCAAATATTCTCCCGATGGTAGCAAAATTCATTTAATATTAAAAGCCGAAGCAAACAAAATAGTTATAATCGTCAAAGATAGAGGTATTGGTATTCCGAAATCAGACTTGCCACAACTCTTTCAAGCTTTTCATCGCGGCACGAATATCGACAATACTCCTGGCTCGGGACTGGGCTTAACTTTAGTAAAAAAATGCGTCGATCTACAAGGAGGAACGATCGATGTTAAAAGCGAATCAGGTAAAGGGACTATGTTTATAGTCACTATTCCTACAGCAAAGGATTAAACACTCAGGTAGGAGGAGTGGGTAGGAGGTCAGGGAGTGGGCAGAGGTCAGGATATATGTTTTTAAAAATATTTCTCAGTTAATTTAGCTCTCAATTCTGATTTAATGCGACTTAAAATAGAAGTCTCATCTAAAGAACTTAAAATATTTTCGATCGTTGTTTTCGGCCCTTCTTCTCCCCAAGATGCACCGTTAGCTAAATAAGTTTTAGTGACTTCTCCGATCGCATAAGAAAAAAGTCCTGCAACTGCACCTTGAGTAACCGCAACGGAAATATATGGAACTAAAGAGATTCCGCCACTGATAGGAGCGGCAAACCCTAAAATAGTTTTAAGCGAGCTTAAACCAAAATAAGCTAATATTTCACTGGCACTAATTCCACCTATGCTAAGGGCAATCTTTTGCACTAAACCGATCGCTGCTGTTTTGGTCATTGGTATGCCGTAAAGCCGAGACAAACTTAAAACTAGAGCAATATCGATCGCACCACCACTAAAAAAATCGATTGTTGTTAATGGGTTGAGGGCGATTGCCAAGGCTTTGATGGTAACTGCTTTTTTAATTAATTCCGAAGCTGCGCGATCGCGGATTTCCATTTTACGCTGAATTGCTTTTTCATTAACTTCAGCCGCAAACAACATTGTATTTAAAGCAACTAAAGATTTGCCCTCGCGATGTAAAATATCGAGAATTTTCAGTTTTAAAGCCTCTATTTGCGGTTTGCCGCGTCGTCGCTCTATTTTTACCCCCCCGTTTGCTTTTCGCATCCCTCGTGTCTCTAATGGAGATGCTGCTACCATGACAATTTCTTCGGGAGAAATCAGTTGTTTGACTCGTTCATTTTTAATTTTCTCGTAAATAGCCAGGCGATCGGCTTCGGGATATTGGTCGATTTTATTAAATACTAAAAGGATCGGCTTGCCAAATTCTCGCAATTCAGACAGTACGTCATATTCTACTTTTGTTAAGTCTCCGGCAATGATAAATAAAATCAGATCGACTTGTCGGGCGACTTGACGGGCGATCGCCTCGCGAGTTTCTCCGTCTACTTCATCAATGCCGGGAGTATCGATCAGTTGGACTTTGCAATTGAGTTGACTGTTAACGGTCACTCGGTCGATAGCACCAATCTTTTCCTTAGAGATCTCCCATTTAGATTGCTCTATGGTGCGAGTGACTCCGTGTAAAGCTCCGGTCTCGAATACTTCTTGTCCGATTAGAGCGTTGAGGAGGGAAGATTTACCCCTTCCTACCATTCCAAAAGCAGCGATCTCAATTACAGAGCCTTCCAATTTATCGAGCATAGCTGCAAGGCGATCGATTTGGGGTTCTAAACCGGAAATCTCTGCGGAGGTAAGATCTACTTTTTTTACTAACTGCCGTAAAGATTCTCTTGCTTTTTCGTAGTTTAGTTCTTCTTGAATTTCGTCAAAGCAAAAAATAGCATTGTTTAGTTCTTCTGGTTTCAATTGAGACAAATAAATTAGACCTCGCTCGATACTATCTATATTGTATTATCTCAATTTTTGCAAATAATTAGTGCTACTTTTTTAGTCTCTGCAACAAATTAGTCTATTGTAGATGTCTTCGCGATTTGCTGGGGCAGAAATTTTCGTCATGCCTTGCTCGATTAGTTTGGTAATTTGTTTTCTATATTCTGAGGACTTGCTCATTTGTCGACATTTTTCTAAAGCTGTTTCTTCTGTGACTGCTGCATAAATATTAGGAATTTGTCGGAGAATGTGGTTTGATATTTCTCGAGCTGCCTTCTTATTTTCGAGTATTGCTTGTTTTTTGCGATCGCATTTACTAAGTTTTTTATACAATCCTAATTCTTGTTCGATTGCTAATAAAGTTAAATTTACCAACTTCTTTTGTTTCATTTTTTAAGTTAAAGTAATGCGAATTGTATTTTATATTTAGCTTTTGTAATTCTTAAGTTCGAGCCAAACAATAAGCTTGACTTTCAAGAGATGAGAACTACATAAAACTTAATTGCTTTAATCTCAAAGGCAAGAAAAAATTCGTTTTCATTTACTGTTAATAAACAGACTATTCGTTTTTTAAGTTTGACTGTATCGCTGACAATTTAAGCTTTATTTGTTGTAAGTGTTCAGCTATACCTAATTAATTGAATTTAGGGATTGTTTATCAACAATGGGAATGTAGGGAATCGAATTAATTTCTTAACTTTTTCTTAAGAATGGTTTAATATATAATTCATAGTGCATTTTATTTGACCTCCCATTTTTACAAAAAGTTTTTCTATCTAGCATTAATTCTAGAAGTCAAATATGAGGATCGTATGAGGAGAAATATGAGGATGCTATGAGGAGATACCAATTTACCGAGAATGATTATAGAATTGAGGGTTGTTCATAAACCAATTTAATTTTTTAGCGATGCGATCGCTCAATAAAATTGGATTTAACATTTGGGGGATAACCACGGCCGCGCCCAATTTGGTCAAATAAGATGATTCTCCTGCGCGATCGCTCAAACCGATTGCAATTATTGGGATTGGCGCACTTTGAGGATTAGTTTTTAGTTTGGCGAGAGTAGGGAGGCGATCGCCATTAACTAAGTTTAAAATAATAGCATCAAATTCGATCCTATCTAACAGCATTGCGGCTTCTCGCTCGCAATCAACAGTTACAGCTTCCCAACCCGCTTCAATTTTGAGACTGAGCTTGAGTATTTTTTGCAAGTCTTTTTGCGATTCTATGATTAAAATATGTTTTTTAGCATACATCGAAAACAATTGTTACAATTTTTTTACAAAAATTTACATAAATTAATTATAGAGGTATCAGGCCTTAAAAGTCATTCAATTTTCAAAAATATTACCAGCCGACTAAAGCAGCTATTTCAGTTGAGAGAGTCAAAGAATTGAAAGGTTTGGCGATCGCTCCGGCCGCACCGAGATTTTTAAAAAAATCTTGTTGAAGACTTTTCATTTTAGCGGTTAGAAAAATAACCGGAATGGATCGAGTTGCGCGATCGGCTTTCAGTTGCTTGAGAAGATCGCTACCGCTCATTTCCGGCATCATTAGATCGAGGAGAATAATATCGGGTTGCTCGCAGCGAGCTAATTCTAAACCGTGAGAACTAGAAGAAGTGGCAATAGTTTCCCATCCTGCTTGCATTTGCAAACTGAGTTTGACAACAGCATGTATAGCTATTTCATCATCGATAATCAAAATGCGCTTGCGATCGAGATTCATGGCTTGCAAAGAGGTAAAGTAAAATAAAAGGTGCTGCCGCGACCTAAAACACTTTCAACCCAAATTCTACCACCGTGTAATTGTAGAATTGTCTGGCAAATCGCTAAACCCAATCCAGTTCCTCCTTTCTCCCGAGCATCGCTCGCATCGACTTGATGAAAGCTTTTAAAAATAATATCTAATTGATTTTGAGGAATACCTTTACCCTTGTCTCGAACTGAAAATAGTATTTGGGATCCATCGAGGTGTAATGTAGCGGTAATCCAAATAGTACCGCCAGGAGGAGAAAACTTAATGCCATTATCGATTAAATTAGTTAAGACTTGGAGAATATAATCCGAATCGGCCCAAAAAGAAATATTACTAGAGTTGCCGATCAGAATAATTTTATTTTCAGTTGCGATCGGGCCGATTAAGTCGATCGCTTGATGGATCAGCTCGCTGCTGTTGCAAGAGCGTTTCTCCATTCTCACTTTACCCGATTCCATTTGTTTGAGATTGAGAATATCCTCGACTAGACGCACGAGGCGATCGGTATTAACATCTGCAATTGAAAGCATTTGCAAACCTTCTGGGGAAAGTCGTCCTAATTTCCCAGTAGCCAAAAGTTTAAGCGAACCATGAATTGAGGTTAAAGGAGTGCGTAATTCATGACTGACAATAGAAAGAAAATTATTTTTCATTTCTTCGATCGCTTTGCGTTCGGTAATATCGACGATTAAAGCAAAAAAACCTTTCACCCGACGATCGCGATCGAGATCGGGAATAAAATTGGCATTAAACCAAGAACAATCCCCATTGTCGCGGATCATCTGAGTGTCGATCGTTACTTTTTCTCCAGCAAGTGCTCGATCGAGGGAGGGTTTAATCTTTTTGTAATTTTCTTCTGGCAGAACGTCCCTAATTCTTTGCCCGGTGATTTGAGAAAGGGGTCTGTCAAACCAATCTGCATAAATTTTATTATTAAAAAGATAGCGTTCGCGATCGTCTACATAAGCGATAAAAGCAGGAATATTATCGGTAATTATTCTTAATTTTTTTTCAGCAAGAGTGCGCTCTTTAATTTGTTCTTGTAATTGTTGGTTGGCTTGACTCAATTTAAAAGTGCGTCGCTCTACCATATCTTCAAGATTTTCTAAAAGTTGCGCTAAAGATATGGCAATACCGATGCGATCGGCTAATTCTTTAGACAATTCAATGTCAAATTTTTCCCATTCTTTAATCTCATAACATTGATGAATTACCAGCAGACCCCAAAGTTTTTCTTTAGTAAAAATAGGCGCAATTAAAGCAGATTTTATGCCTAGATCGACAGTTTTACCTTGCAAATTGAAATCGTCAATAATCTTGGTTTTGCCGTCGCGATATTCTGGTAAATAGTCATTAATTGCTAAAATGTCGAATATTTCTTTTCCTTTCAGGGAACTACAATTAATACATTCTGTTTCTTCGACAATGGTTGCAGATTCATTTAACAAACGAATTATTAAAACCCGATCTACTTCGAGTAATTCTTTTATTTCTGTGGCTGC
>JASJCW010000092.1 GCA_030065265.1 Prochloraceae cyanobacterium | reverse complement strand
AAATGATTAAATAAAATCAAATAAACATTTAATTACTAAAATTATAAACTACTTGTTTTTAACAATGTATTCAAGTTTTTTAATCGATCGAAAGGAGCTTTACAAGCTTTACACTGATGTCGGATTAGTAATCAGTAAATTAAATTATTGCTGCGCGTCCACAATACAGTAGAATTTTGAGTCGTATCCCCGTTAGGAAGGGCGATCGCAAGATCGACTGAAACTAAACGACGATCGGAACTGGGAAAGGGAAAATCACCGACTCAATTAAATAAAGGTTTGTTACTAACAGACCAAAATACCGATGCATCTTTTATTTTAAAATTAGGTAATTACCAATAACTAACGAACAACAACTAATAAAAAAAACAGAACTTTCTGCTTTCTTCTGTTGTGCGTTCACCATTCCAATTATGACCTTTCAGATAATAGACTTGAGAATTTAATTGCTTTATTTACTGCCTGTCATTTAGCCAAACATATTGGAAGCAGGGGTAAGATTACACCGGGTCAGTTGTCTTTGTAGCGTTATCAAATACACTGTTCGTAGGAGAATTGAACAGCCAGATGAAACCAATTCGCACCTTTAAAGTTTGCCCTTGTTTGCCAGCTCGACTAGAACCTTTACGAAAACTAGCTTATAACCTTTATTGGGACTGGAATATTGAAACACAAGCTTTGTTTCAACGCTTAGATCGGGATTTATGGGAAGGGACAAATCATAACCCCGTCTTGATGTTAGGAACGATTAGCCAAGAAAGACTAGCAGAAATGGCTCGAGATGAAGGTTTTCTGGCACATCTGGAAAGATGCCTCAAGCAACTAGATAATTATCTGCAAGAAAGGATTTGGTATCGCCAAAATCGCAACTTTGCAGAGCAAAAGGAGTGCTATGCTTACTTTTGTGCGGAATACGGTCTGACTCACTGCCTACCAATTTATGCGGGGGGATTGGGGGTGCTGGCAGGGGATCACTTAAAATCAGCGAGCGACTTGGGTTTACCGTTAGTAGCTATCGGCTTACTGTATCAAGAAGGCTATTTTGCTCAGTCTCTTAATCCTGACGGTTGGCAACAAGAAAAATATCCGATCAACGACTTTTATAATATGCCCCTCGAGTTACAAAGAAATGAAGATGGTTCGGAGTTGCTGATAGAAGTTGAATACCCCGGTCGCATTGTTTATGCCAGAGTCTGGTGTCTACAAGTAGGCACAGTCCCATTGTTCATGCTAGACACTAATATTGAGGCTAACTCCAGTCGCTACGATCAAGATATCACCGACGAGCTATATGGCGGCGATCTCGATTTACGCATTCATCAGGAAATGATGCTGGGGATTGGTGGGGTCAGAATGTTAGAAAAACTGGGGTACAAACCTACCGTCTACCATCTCAACGAGGGTCACAGTGCTTTTCTAATTTTAGAGCGGATTGCTCGGTTAATCGAAGCGGGTTTGAGTTTTACTGAAGCCAAACAATTCGTACAATCGACGCAAATTTTTACGACTCATACCCCGGTATCGGCCGGATTCGATCGCTACTCGAGCGAGGCAATTATGCATTACGTGGGAAGCTATGCCGATTTGTTTGGCTTGAGGAAGGAAGAATTTTTGGCATTAGGTCGAGAAAATACTGGCGATCTGACTTCTCCTTTTAGTATGGCGACTTTAGCAATCAAACATAGCAGTTTTATCAATGGTGTGAGTCAATTGCACACTTCTGTGTCGCGCAAGATGTTTTCGCAATTGTGGCCGGAAGTACCACTGTCTGAAGTGCCAATTCAAGCCATTACCAATGGGGTTCACGCTCGTAGTGTGGTCGCCCCTTCAACGCAAAATTTATACGATCGCTATTTAGGCCCGAGTTGGGATAGTACCGATGGGCTTCATCCCCTCTGGGAAAAAGTAGAATCAATTCCTGACGAAGAATTATGGCGCAATCGCGAACATCGCCGGGCCGATTTAGTCGTCTTCGTACGCAAACGATTAGTGGCTAACTTGGACTCGAGCGGCGCAACCAGAGCAGAAATCGAACGAGCCAAAGAAGTATTGAACCCAAATATTCTCACGATTGGTTTTGCGCGTCGTTTTGCTACTTACAAGCGAGCTAATTTATTCTTATACGATTTAGCCAGAATTAAGCAAATTCTGATCGGCAATCGTGAGCGACAAGTCCAGTTTGTTTTGGCCGGCAAAGCTCATCCGAAAGATCTCCCCGGTAAAGAATTGATTCGCCAAATTATTGCTCTGGTTAGAGAACAAGAGATGAGAGAGCGAATCGTCTTTCTTCCTGATTACAATATTAATGTGGCACGGATCTTAGTGGCAGGTTGCGATATTTGGCTCAATAATCCCCGCCGTCCCCAAGAAGCTTCAGGAACTTCGGGCATGAAAGCGGCAATGAATGGTTCTCTGAATTTGAGCGTACTTGATGGCTGGTGGGATGAAGCCGATTATCAGCGTACGGGTTGGGCGATCGGTCATGGAGAGGTGTACCCCGACCCCAATTATCAAGATCGAGTCGAAGCCAATGCTTTATATAATCTCTTGGAAAAAGAAATCGTCCCTTTATTTTATCAGCGAGACGAAAAGGGAATTCCTCGCGGCTGGGTACATAAGATGAAGGACGCGATTCGCCTCAATTGCCCTCAATTTAACACGGCGCGGATGGTCAGGGATTATGCGATCGCAGCTTATTTTCCTGCAAGCGAACGCTACTTTGTGATGAAGCAAAATAACTACGCTCCTACTAGGGAAATGGCACGCTGGAAAGAAGCTATTTTTCAGCATTGGTATCGAATCAAAATTAAATCGATTGATGTTTCTGAAAATAGTCAAATTTTTGTCGAGCAACCCGTCTCCGTTACCGCCGAGATTGATTTAGCCGCATTAAAGCCAGAAGATGTCGAATTACAATTGTACAAGGGAAAAATCAATGATAAAGGCGAAATTGTCGATGGGACTTCCTACCGAATGGAATACATCTGTCAAGATGATTCGCGCTCTAGTATCTATCAGGGCCAAATTGTCTATCGCTCTAGCGGTTTACAAGGTCTGTCTTTGCGCGTTTTGCCAAAACATCAAAATTTATCTAGTCCCTACGAACTGGGTTTAATCCTTTGGCCAGAATCGAACCGTAGTTAATTGACATAGGAGTTTCGGGAACGATCGATCTTCTGTCTGTATATACCCCTCTTTTGTCACTCCTGGAAAGTTAAATGAAAAACGAAACTCTGAAAGCTTTTTATTATCTGCATTTTAGCTCTCACTTTCTGATAGCAACTTAAAAGGGGAGTAAAATTTCTGGAATCATTTTCCTCTCTAGCTTTTAGCGATTTCAATCTCCTAAAGTGACAAAAGATCGATGTTTAATCTCGGTCTCGATCTCGGTCTCGATAATTCTCTGCTAAAGAGCAAACTTGTTCGTCGTTGCGATCGATTTCATACAAATAACCTAATTGTAAAGCAATGCGACGACGAATACCATAACCGGGATAGACTTCATCAACAGAAAGAGTTTGAGCGCGATCGTCAGCTACTTCTAGCAATTCTAAAACTAAATCTCGATCTAAATCCGTTCCGAAAGTATCAAATATTTCTTCAATACACGAGTCTTTAAATTTTCCTTCATCTTCGAGAACTCTTAAATAGCGATTTCTTCCTTCATAGCTCAGAATGATATGGTCTAAACAAGTATTGTAAGTGTGTAAATTATTAAAATCAAAAAGTCGTCTCGAAACATCTCGATTTCTTCTTTCTGGCCTGGGATTAACGTAATCTTCACACAAATCATCTTGAGAACGTACTAGGTTGCTTGATAAGAGTAATCCACAAATTGCTAATAGAGTTATTGCTTTATATTTCATAACTTTATTCCAAAATATTTGGTATCAACTATGACATACAAATGTTTTTATTATCGAGAAGATATATAAAGAATAGTTACTAATGTTTGACAAATTGACTAGAATTAAACTTAAAATCAGAAAATTCAAACTTTGAGAATAAAGAGTAATTTTTTCACAACTTGCCTTAATATCAATTCAGTATAGTAGAACGAGTAAAAATCAGCTTTAAAAAGTAATCAAAACAAGCAATTAACGAGCGATCGCAAACAGTTAAAAACAGATCTCGGAAATATATCGATCGACTAAAAAAATTACTCTATTTGCAATGCGATCGGCTCTTGTTACTTACTTGTCAGTTCCTTTTAACTGAATTAATTCAGTTTCGATCTATAGATTGTTTTTTGGGACAGCTCTAAAAACTAAAGATAACAATGCAATAAATTGCTAAGAACAATTTGTTTCATATCTAGAAAGTTTGACCTCAATTGTATCTGTACTATTGGGATCTATTTTTTTAGGTTTGTTTCCGGGGCCTAATTGTTTTAAATCTTCACTTGCTCTTGAAAAAGATTGAGTTCGACTGCACAAATTTGTTGTTAGTTGATTTTTATTTTGATTTGGATTTTGAAAAGCATAAACTAGATATTTTTCTCTATTCCTAAAATAAACACCACAAGCAGCACTATTTGTATTAGTAATAATCGTAACTGTATCGCCGATTTCTCCTTTCCAAACTCTTTGAACTCGCAAGTTAACTTTAACTTCAAATTCACTCCGTTCTTGACTAATTACCGTACCAGCAAAAACAGCAGTAGCTTGTTGTTTTGATTCTAATGGAGGAGCTGGTCTAAGACAACTGCAAGCATAGGCCGATTTGTTGGTTATTTTAAAGAATAAAGCCAGAAAGAATATTAAAACAAAAGTTCTTCCAAGCGATAATTTAAATTTTATTGTCATCTTTGTTATTGAAAAATTACCATTAATTAACTTATAAAATTAATAGACTCTTTTGGACTGGCAATTGTTTCCTTGATTTTGAAATAAGATTCAATTAAATATTTTTATCTAGTAAAAACTGATAACTTGAGATCGCAATCAGTAAAGTTAATTTCATTAAAATTGTCATCTTTTAGATGTGCTTGCCAAATACTTAAACCAGAAAAATTAAAACTTTTTAAATCTATCTGTAAGTGATTTGCTAAATTAATTAAATTACCAGGGGCATAACCAACCAGCTTATTTTTTTTGTCTCGAAGTAAATCGAGAATACCTTGAAAATGTTTTTCGACGGCTGAAATAGAACCTAAATTAGTTAAGATTGTTTTGGCGATCGGATCTAAAATCAATTTAATTTGAGACTCTTCCACCCAATCAGAGACATTAGTTTTAAGCAAAGCTAAACGGGCAAATAAACAAATTTTTTGCTCTAATAACTCTGTTGTTATTTGCTCGGTTATTTTAGCTGTGACGTATTCCATAATTAGTGGTTCTTGAGTATAACTTCCAGATGATATTTTAATGAGAGATCTACATCTCAAAGATGTTAATACTTCTAATAGTTGACTGGGAGAAATAAAAGGAATGATATCTTTTTCTAATTCTTCAATATTCGTATAATTTCGATTCACTGCTAACCAATACATGATAATTTTTTCTAAAGCTTCAAGCCGCTCGAACTGCTGCTCTAATAATTCTTTGATTCCGTCGAAAACGGCTGTATTTTTAGCTAAAAACAATTCTATATTGCCATCGAATAAATCTTGAATTGGCGTAGAAATGATTTTAATTTGTAAAGGATTGTAAGCATACAATTTGCATAAACTTAGCTTTTGAACTTCCGAACCGAAAAGTTTAGTTCCTGAGATCGTCCCTAAAGATGCTTCTAAAGATCCTTTGACAAAAAAAGAACGCACAGATGATTCCATACCTTCTAAACTAGCAAAAAAAGCTGGTTTTTCCCTACTAGTTAACAGTAAACAACTATTATGCTTAGTTTGTCCGAGTATTTTAAATAAATCCCCATAATTTTCGTATCCCGATCGATATTTTCCTCCCCGTTTTTTGGGGGCTAAGATACTATCTAAATTATCTAAAATTAACAAGCAACGATATTTACGCAAGTATTTTAGCAAACAACCTATTTTGACTTCTCGATCTTTTTCGTTCGATAAAAAACCAATTATTTCTTTTAATAAATTGTCCAAAGTCATTCCGTTACCCAGACTGTGCCAAATAACAAATTGAAACCGATTTTTGATTTTTTTTGCTAGTTCGATCGCTAAAGCTGTTTTACCCATACCTCCCATTCCTAAAATTGGGATGAGACGACACTTATCTTGGACAATCCATTGTTCTAAAGTTCTTAGTTCTTTAGTGCGCCCGTAAAAAATTTCTGTATCCATCGCTTCATTCCAGTCTTCTTTAATTGGCATAATTTGCTGGTAGTCGTTGAAGTCAGAATATTCTGGTTGCAAAAAATCAGATGAATTTAACTTGAGATTGAAAGCTTGAAAATATTTTTCTAGAGTTTTGCGATCGACCGGAAATTTGCGATCGCGGACTTTAATTAAAGTATTCGCACAAAGACCAGTAATTTCGTTTAAATCTTCAAGGGTACAGGGACGTTTTTTATTAGTTTTAATTGCCCATTGTTTTAGAGCTTCTTGAAGTCTGTGCCAACCTTTGACAGAAAGCATAATTCCTCGTTTTCTTTTTAAGCTGCGAGGTTTTTGTTCCATTTTTTTTACTTTAGTGAAAGTTTAGTGCTGATTTTGTCAAATTTGCATTTTCTTATATTTTCTTATTCAGTCATTTGATAGTAAAACCTATTTGTTCGTAATATTTATTCATAATTAGTAAAGCTAATTAACATGTTTATGTTATTTCAAAAGTATCTGCTTAAATTGTTTTTATTTATTGGAGTTTGATTTCGTTGATTTATTTAAATATATCTTTGCTCGTGCGCTCGTTGATTAAATCTCTTAATAAAACTTTTTATAAGTAATTCTTTTGATTTAGTTCGTTTTTGTATATTTTGGCTTTCAAGAAGATTTAAGCTTTTAATTCTGATTGGTACTGTTGTTTTAGCCAAAAAAGCTTGTTATTTGACGATTTAATTTGTCGTAACATCTGTTTGTAATTTAAAACATTGAATCTAAAAATATAAAAATTGCTACTTCAGCAATCAAAATTGTATCGTAGGATTCAATCCTAGCAATTTTTGTTGTTTCATTTTAAGTTGTCTTTGCTTAAATTGAGTATTTAAAAAATATTTTTCTCGAATCGATTGCAGAGAGATTAATTGAAGAGTTTTTCTTAATTTGAGATTTTAACTTGCAATCTTAACTTGCAATCTTGAGTAGTAAAAAAATAATCCTCTTTGCAAAATTGTGAGTGTCAGAAAAAACAAAATTTTTTAGGAGCGACATAAGATTATGGCTTTACTTTCTACAACTACTCTTACTACTGGAATGGGTGCTGTTAGCGACTCTCAAATAGAATCAAAGTTAGGGCTTGCTCCCGGGAGTTTAGATCAATTTGTAACAACCATTCCGCAGGGTAATGATGCTACGGAAGGTCAAGCAATAGCTGTTAAAACAAAAGGAGATGTCGATTTAAAATTCAATTACGATTTCAAGACTGGTGAATTTCCTGGAGATGTTTTTAACGACTTTAGTTTTTATTCGGTCAATCAAGACATAAAGTTAATTGCTTTTGACAATCAATTAGGAACTGTTGGTATAGACTTATCTCCTGGTACTAACACGATCGGTATAGGAGTAATGGACGAAGGTGACACTATTGTTGACTCAACACTAGCAATTACTTCTTACGATCTTAGTCTTTCTACTGGAACTGGCTCTTTTACCGATGCTCAATTAGAAACTTTTTTAGGCTTGGATGTTTTAAAGCTAGACAATCTTGGTAATGGAGATGCTACTGAAGGCTCGGCAGCTATAGTCGGTCACGATGTTACTTTAAATGAAGGGCAAACTTTAACCATCGACTATAATTTTACTACTAATGAAGTATTCAATAGCTTTTTTAACGATTTTGCGTTTATTTCTTTTAACTCCGAAGCACCTAACATGGTGATGGAAGGTTATTTTGAACTAGCAGATACTAGTAGTCCAGGAATGGGAAGTCTTACTTTAACTGTTGGAGCTACAGGAGATATTGCTCCTGGTACTTACGATATTGGTGTAGGTGTTGTGGATGTAGGAGATACTATTGTTAACTCTTCATTAACAGTTACCGATATAACAATAGTTTAGTCAATCGCGCTCTTGCTCAACTTTTACTCCATTAAAGTCAAAAAAGCAGAAGCAATAAAAAGGTGTGCTTCTGCTTTATGTAGAAAATTGTCTGTCAGGATTGGAGCTTGTAAAGGATTTTAATTTTAGTGGCTAATTCGATCGCCTGAGAAAGTAAAATTATTAGCGACCGCAATAAATAAAACCCTAACAGATAAGTCGGTTCTGCTAAATAATGTCTGATTTCCCAGAATTTATTCAATTTCTTTATGAAAAATATCGCAACCTGGATTCTGGAAAATTAGCTTGCTACATTCCAGAATTAACTAAAGCCAATCCCAACTGGTTTGCGATTAGCATCATTACAACCGAGGGAGAAGTTTTTGAAATTGGTGACAATCAAGAAAATTTTACGATCCAATCTATTTCTAAAGTCTTTATCTACGGTATGGCACTTGAAGATTGCGGTCGCGAGATACTGCTAGAAAAAATAGGTGTAGAACCTACTGGCGATCCCTTCAATTCGGTGATTAGGTTAGATGAAAACTCCAAACGTCCTGACAATCCGATGGTTAATGCAGGTGCGATCGCAACTGCTGGTTTAATTGCTGGGAGAGATCCGACAGAAAGACTGAATCGAATGCTAGATATGTTCGGCCGTTATACAGGACGTAAAGTATTTATTGACGTTCCGGTATTTATGTCAGAAAGAGCCACAGGTCACCGCAATCGGGCTTTAGCTAACCTAATGCTTAATTTTGGCATGATTGGTAGCAACATCGATGAAATTCTCGATCTTTATTTTCAGCAGTGTTCTGTAGTGGTTAATTGTTACGATTTAGCTTTGATGGCCGCTACTTTAGCCAATCGCGGGATTAATCCCATCACTCGAGAACGGGCGGTCAAATCTGGCTATGTCAGAGATATTTTAAGCGTGATGTACACCTGCGGTATGTATAATTATGCAGGGGAATGGGCATATCGAGTCGGAATTCCAGCTAAAAGTGGAGTTTCTGGGGGCATTATGGCAGTAGTTCCCGATCGCGCTGGTATTGCTGTCTTCTCACCTTTAATAGATCGATGCGGTAACAGCGTCAGAGGATTGCGAGTATTTGAAGAGTTATCCGATCGCTTTAAACTTCATTTATTTGATTTAGGTTGAGCAGAGTTAATTCAAGTATTTTGTTCGCTCTTGTCTTTTTTCCGATCGGATCTATTGTTGGAGTCTGGCAAAAGGTAAAAAACAGAAGAAATCGAAGGATATCAATACTTCTGTTCGAGATTTTTGATTAATCTGCAAAAATTAAATTAAACGGTAGCTAACACTTTAGTTGCAGCATCAACCGCAGTTGCAGAACTTCCGTTTTGATAACCCAACTCGCTTAAAGTAGCCTCTAAAGAAGATAAAGCGGTTAAGATATCGCGATCGCTGACAAAACCTAAATGACCGATGCGGAATATTTTACCTTTGAGATGGTCTTGTCCGCCAGCTAGGGAAATATCGAAACGTTTGTTCATGATTTTGCGAATATCTTCTGCTGCAAACTCAGTTGGTGCAACGGCAGTTACGGCGGTGCTGTAAGCATCATCTGGGGCTAAAAGGGGCAAACCTAAAGCTTTGACTCCGGCTCGAGTAGCCGCGCTAATGCGAAGATGACGGGCGAAAATACTTTCTAAACCTTCTTGTTTCATCATCTGCAAAGCTACTTGCAAACCGAAGATTAAATTAACTGGAGGTGTGAAAGGTGTGGTGTCTTTTTTGGCCGATTTGCGATAGGGACCGAGATCGAAATAAAAACGCGGCGTGGTACAATTTTCGTAAGCTTGCCAAGCTCTTGCGCTGACGGAAAGAAAGCTCAAACCTGGGGGTAACATATAGCCTTTTTGCGAACCAGATCCGACTACATCTAAACCCCATTCGTCGATCGGTAAGTTTACCGCACCCAAACTAGTTACAGCATCGACAATAGTCAAAGCTTCTCCGTGTGCTTTAACGTATTTTGCGATCGTTTCTAGGTCGTTGAGAACTCCGGTAGAAGTTTCGGAGTGGGTGATAATAACTGCTTTGATTTGTTTTTCTGTATCGGCTTCTAATTTAGCGCGGAATACTTCCGTATCGAGAGGTTGACCCCATTCTGCAGTGACGAGATCCACATCCATATTGTAGGCTTTGCATATTTTGCCCCAGCGATCGCCAAATTTACCGTTAGATCCGACCAAGACGCGATCGCCTGCATTTAAGAAGTTGATTATCCCTGCTTCCATCGCACCCGTACCGGATGCGGTTAACACCAAAAGATCGTTGCTAGTTTGATGCAACCATTTGAGGTTTTCGGTTACCTCTGCCATGATTTTACTAAAGTCGCCACTGCGGTGTCCGATCGGGTGTTTGGCGAGGGCTAACAATACCTGTTCTGGTACTGGTGTCGGCCCGGGAATCATTAACATAT
The DNA here is from genome assembly GCA_030065265.1 of Prochloraceae cyanobacterium. Lineage (GTDB taxonomy): Bacteria > Cyanobacteriota > Cyanobacteriia > Cyanobacteriales > JASJDA01 > JASJDA01. Next base: position 7,522 of record JASJCW010000092.1, on the reverse strand, counting down.
GCTTATCTTGCATTTTTTTTATCCTCGTCTTGATGGGGCTTTTTTTAGATCGGTTTTTTTGGGCATCAACTTTATTACTTCGATGGTTTTGGTTTTTTGATACTTGCTCGATCGAGATAATAGAAATTGAAATCTGGATTTTAAACCTTTCTCATCATGAACCATTCTGGCGATCGCACTCCCATACGATCGTATTTTTCTAATCTATTTGTTGGCTCAATAATATTAGAAGTTATCAATAATTTAAGCCGGATCGCAGCGAATTTCGACTAAAAATCCGTCCGGATCGTAAAAATAAACTCCTTTCCCGGTAGGACGAGTTACGGGCCCTAAAGCGATCTCGATCTCGTGGAAATTTAAGACATACAAAGCGCGATCGAACATTTCAGGGGCAATATCGAAGGCTAAATGAGCGGCACGAGTAAATTCTACATTGGGATCGGGATCTGGTGGAGATAGTTCCGGTTTCCAAAATAAATCGATAATCGTACCGTCGGGAGTAATAAAATTAGCGACTTTTCCCGATGCAACTAATTCTATTAGAGTTTCAGGTACTTCTTTCCCTTTTAATTCTTTCAACCCTAAGATTACGCCATAAAATTTGCGCGAAGCATCCATATCTTTAACGTTTAAAGCAATATGATGAACTCGCCGGAGAATGCCAGGAGCAAGACAGGGCTTGGTTATTGAAGAATCGGAAACCATTTTTTTATTTATTTTAATAGTTTAATATTTTTATTGCGATCGATTTTCAAAATTATATTTCACTAAAACTATTTATCTAGAAAGTTATTAATTTTAATTTACAACAATTTTTTGACCCGCTAAAAAATTAGGATTGTAGGCTAGTTCTTGCAATCGGTCTGGAGGTGGTGTATTTTAGTTTGCTGGATTCGATCGCCTTGAATCTTGAAAAATTCAATATTTTTTAATTGAATCTATTTAACTATTTTAATTTTCTAAAGGATCTTGAATATCTTTAACGCCCCAATAGCCAAATTGCAAATGCATGAATTGCCCGAAAACGTCGATAAATCTTTTAACGTATATTTTGCCGTATTCTGATATTAAATCTTTTGGTTCGATGTTATGTTGTCTTTCAAAATCTGCGATCGCTTGTAAAAACTGTTCCATATTACAGCGATATCCGTAATCGTTAGCTATTGCAATAACTTGCTCTCTTTTCGAGGTTGCTGCTAATTTTTCTTTGAGAGTTTTATCTTTAATCGCTTTGGTTACTAATTTAACAATACTATTCTTTTTTTTTATTTCTGCCATTTTATTTCCTCGGTATTATTAATTAGAATATAAAACTTGGATCGCTTTTCCCGGATCTAATTGTTTAACTAAAGATTCTCCGATCAAAACTGCATCTGCGCCAGCTTTTTTTACTTTTTTTAAATCTTCTTTTCCATGCAATCCCGATTCGCTCACTATTAAGATTTTTTTCTCTTTAATAAGATTTTTTCGCAGTTCTAACAATTGACAAGTAGTTTCTAAGCTCACGGAAAAATCTGTTAAATTGCGGTTATTTATCCCGATTAAACTTACTCCGTCAATTGCTAAGACTCGGTCTAATTCTGCTATTGTATGGACTTCGATCAATGGGGTCATTCCCAAGCTATTGATAATTTTTACAAAATACGCAAGGTCTTTATCTTGTAAAATTGCCGCAATTAAGAGAACTGCGTCAGCACCTTTAGCTCGAGCGAGATATATTTGATATGGATAAATTATAAACTCTTTACATAATAGAGGTAAATCGACTGTTTGACGAATGCGATCTAAATTATCGAAACTACCTTGGAAAAATTCTGTATCTGTCAGTACCGATAAACAAGTGGCATGATTTTCTTGATAAGATTTAGCAATTTCTACTGGATCGAAATCTTTGCGAATTACTCCTTTACTGGGAGAAGCTTTTTTGACTTCAGCGATTAAAGCGGGTTTAAGTTTACTATTTTTTAGAGCAGCAATAAAATCTTGTGGTGGAGCAGCATTTTTTACTTGTTGACGCAATTTAATTAAAGGCAAGCGATCGCGCATGCGTTCTACTTCTTTTTCTTTATGCCAAACTATTTTTTCTAGGATGTTGCGAGGTTCGCTATCTGGTACTTGTATTTGATAGCTTAAATAGCTGACATTTACTGCTGGATTTGGAGGTCTTCTTCTAATTTCCATTATTTTATTAAATTGATTTCTTTAACTAAATTTAACTCGATTAACTTCTACGGAGAATGTTGGCTGCTAATTTTGGGAAAAAGCGATTTATCCAAATAAGTAACTTAACTTTACCTACTTTGATTTCATAATTGTTTTGCTTTAATGCTTCAAAAACTTCATCGGCCACTTGTTGAGGACTAATTTTACCTTTTCCCCGTCCTTTAGTCATTTCAGTATCGACTAATGGTAAAATCGCTTCAAAGACTTTTACGTTAGCAGCCTCATCTTCCATTTGATAGCGAAAGGATTGACTGAATATATGTACTGCTGCTTTAGTAGCACAATATACGGGGGCACTGGTTTTAGGAGTTAAAGCTAAACCCGAAGAGATATTAATTATCCCACTCTCGATCTTTTGCTCGAGTATAGGCAAACAGAGGGCACTCAGTTTAACAACTGCGTTGAAATTAACCATTATTTCGCGATCGATTGCTGCGAGAGCTTTTTTGGGTTCGATCTCTGTAAATTTATAATTTTCTTGCACTCCAGCATTGTTTACCAAGATAGACAATTGAGAAAATCGATCGGTTAAGGTTTCTACTAAACGGTTAATTTCATCATCCTTTGTCAGATCGCACTTAATGATTTCTAGGTTACTCATTTCTTGTTTGGCGCGATCGAGCCGCTCTAAGTTTCTACCGCAGATAATAACTTGATTGTTGCGATGATAAAACTCTCGAGCGAGTGCCATACCTACGCCAGCACTTCCACCAGTAACCAAAACAGTATGACCGGACAATTTCATTGACTTATTTATTCAAACTGAATACTTCTGCTCTTTTATATGCTTCGTCAAGGACTTCTGACAAAGTCGGATGGGTATGAACTTTAAAAGCGAGTTTGTGGACGGGTTGGCGATCGGCGATCGCGTTGGCTGCTTCTTGAATTAAGTCGGATGCGTGGATACCTATGATATGCACTCCTAACAATTCTCCGGTATCTTTACGGTAAATTATTTTAGCAATTCCATCGGTTTCTCCTTCGGCGAGTGCTTTAGAGTTGCCTTTATAGTATGTTTTAACCGTTGCTATTTCAAAGCCTTCTGCTGCGGCTATTTCTTTGGCTTGGAGTTCGTTCAAACCGACATAACTAATTTCTGGGTGGGTAAAAGCTGCGGCCGGAATGCTGCGATAGTCGATCGCCTTTGCTCTACCGCAAATATTTTCAACTGCAATGATACCTTGAGCCGAGGCTGCGTGAGCTAGCATCATTTTACCGGTAGCATCGCCGATCGACCATAAATTTGGCACTACTTCGCCATCTCGCAATACTTCCATGCGATCGTTGACGGGGATAAAACCGCGTCTGTCGGTTTCAACGGCGATCGATTCTAATCCTAAATCTTTTGTGGCGGGAATTCTACCGGTAGCCACCAAACAAGCATCGACTTCTAATACTTCGATAACTTCTTTTGTTTTTGCATCGGTTAATTCAACTTGGACTGGTTTACCTGGAGTTACTTTGGTGGCGAACACTCCGGCATAAGTATCGATATCGCGGGACTCGATTAAAACTCGTTTTGCTATTTTAGCAATATCGGGATCGAAAGTAGGCATTAAAGTATCTAATGCTTCGATCATCGTGACTTCAGAGCCTAAAGCCGTGTAGACATCGGCAAATTCCAAACCGATATAACCGCTACCGATAATTGCGATCCAATCTGGCAACCAGTCTAATTTTACTGCGTTGTCGCTAGTAAAAACGGTTTGATTATCGATCTCTATGCCTCTGGGTACGAAAGGAACTGAACCCGGGCACAATATAATATCTTTAGCGGCGATGATTTGCTCGCCTTCTGCTGTTTTAACGCTGACTTTTTGCGGGCCGGCTATTTTCCCCCAACCTCGAATTGTATCTACTTTAAGACGAGAGAGGCTGTTAGTCAGATCTTTGCGAATTTTACTGACTAAATTATCGGCGTGGTTGGCGATCGCAGCGCGATCGAATTGCAAACTTCCTAATTCAATACCCATATTTTGCAGGTGTTGGGTATCTTGTAATTCTCTGACTTTTCCTGAAGCTGCAAGCAATGCTTTTGAAGGGATACAGCCACGATTTACACAAGTTCCTCCCATATCAGCTGCTTCGATAATAGCGGTCTTCAAGCCGCATTTTACCGCGTGTAGGGCTGCACCGTGACCTCCTACCCCTGCACCTATAATTACTAAGTCGTAATCGAATTTTATACTCATTGAACTAACTGAACCGATGGCTGTTTTTATCTACTCGATAGCGATCCCTTTATAGCTGCGCTTTTTAGGGGATAAAGATTATTTTATCTCGCTTCGCACCAAGTCGGAAGTATGAAGTTTTTGCACGATTGGGTGAGAATAAAAGCAACTTGTTATTCGTGACTAGAGTTTTCTTGAGGCAATTTCTGAGAATAGAAAGATGCAGATTCTTCGCCTTTTTTACATTCGCTCGCAAATTCAATCAAATGATGGCTGACAACGATAATATTTACTAAACTTTCAATATCTCCGGTTTTTAGTTTAGCAAAAACCATTTTCCAAAAAGTTTGACGGTATTTACCCAATATACCGACTCGCCAAACAATATTGCCGATGATGTTGAAACCTTTGCCGATTTTCTGTGGATTTACTCGGGCCCGACTTAATGGTGGTTTGATTCTGTTAGCATAAGTATGCTCGAAATTATAGTTAAAGCGATCGTATAAGAATTTTGATTCGTAAGCAGTTAAGATGCATTTTTGCCAGATCTGCAAAACTTTTTCGTAGGGCATTAAAAATTTAAGGTTTGATTCTTTAATTTCATCTAGTAATAACCTGTCTTGTTTGGCTAATCTTTCCCACAATCTAGTTTTTGGCAAAGCATAGAGGAGATTGATAGTTAAGATCGGAATTTGCGATCGCCGGATGAATTCTAAAATGCGATCGCTGGTGTGAAAGCGAATTTGTTGTTGAGGTCGTTGTTGATTTCGATCTAAATATGCGATGGTGCGATCGGTGCCATCTCCTAATTCTCCAGTATTCAAAAGTCAATAAAACGAACATCCCATTCTCGAAGATAGTAGGCGATCGCCACTAAAATTCCTTGAGGTGGCATTAATGCTTTCACTTTACTCCCCATTAAAGGATATGCGTGGTGAAAGGTACCAAAAGATTGACTGTATTTCGGAAATATTGCCAGAATTTTTCGCTTATTTTGAGGAATGTAGCCAGTTTTTTCGCCTGTTTCTAAAGCTAAACTTTTAACCATAAAATTTCAAGCTATATTTCAATTTTTTTTGCAAATTTTTTTTAATATTGCTGTCTTTACAGTTTAAAGTTAATATAATCGTTTTGAAGATTATATTCTGAGTGTTTTTAAGATCTACTTAATAAAATTTAGTATTAATTATTATGGATTTTTTCAGTATATTTTACCAAAATATGTATTTCTTAGATGTGAATAGTTGCATGGCAACAGAACTTACTTGAACGACGTAATCTATCTATTTAAAATATCGATCGCCGTTCTAGTCTCTCAATCCGTTCTTAACTAAAATTGATATGAGAAACTCGAATCATAATTTAAAAATAATTTCTATATCTATATGTTATCTATTTTTACTTGACAAACCAGTTAAATCTCAATTAACCCCAGATAATACTTTAGGCTCTGACAAGTCCCTAGTGCAAACTGAAACCAATTCTAAGATCGATAATATTCGTGGTGGTGTAACTAAGGGAATTAATTTATTTCACAGTTTTAAAGAATTTAATGTCGATAGTGATAGAATCGTAAATTTTGTGCATTCTCCAGAAGTAAGTAATATTTTAACTCGCGTTACTGGGGGAAATCCTTCTGAGATTTTAGGTACTTTATCCGTGAGTGGAAACGCAAATTTATATTTGATAAACCCTAATGGTATATTTTTCGGCCCGGACGCAAAATTAGAATTAAAAGGGTCTTTTATTGGCAGCACAGCAGATGGGATCGGATTAGGAAGTAAAGATGTATTTAGTGCAGTAGATCCTGCTGGTAGTGAGTTACTTTCGGTCGAACCAGGAGCATTATTTACTAATGCTATTCGACAAAATAAAAGAACAATAATTAATCGAGCCAACTTAGCAGTAAATCCAGGAAAAAATTTAACTTTATCTGCGGATATAATTGAGAGTAGCGGTGCGATCGCGGCACCAGGAGGAAAGATATTTTTAAAAGCGATCGATGGCGATCTTAACGTTACAAATGTAGATACAAGTAATCTTAATGGTGGCGGTGGAAATATATATTTATCTGCTACAGAAAATATTAATATTGCTGGAAAAATTGATGCTTCTGGGGGAAATTTTGCCGTAAGAATCGCTAATTTCAACGATTTCGGCTTTCTACAAGTTTTATCTAATACTATTAACAATAGCGGTAATGTAGCTCTTGTGGCCGGAAAGAATATTATTTTTCGACCTAATTCCGATCTCTTTGCTAATGGTTTGTTAGGAGGGAAAATTACCTTACAAGCTCGAGAAGATATTTTTGTTAAGCGCAGTCGAATAGTGAGCGGAACTTTTAGCGACAAAAAAGGAAAAAAAGGCGGAGATATGGAAGTTAGTGCCAGATCTCTTTATATAACTGATGGGATTAATTCAAAATTAGAAGTCAGCACTTTAGGTAGTGCAAATGCAGGAAATTTAACTATTAATACCAGCAATTCAATTGTAGCAATTGGCGATCGCGATCCACTACCGACGGGTATTGCAAGTTTAGTTTATCCAAATGCATCAGGAAACGGGGGAAACGTAACAATTAAAACTGACTTATTGCGTCTACAAAATGGTACGCAAATATCTATTAGTTCTTTAGGAAAAGGTAATGGAGGTTTGCTAAAGATTAAGGCTAGGGAAATAGAATTAATCGGATCTGGCCCGATAATAGCATCTGGTTTATTTTCGAGCGTTCACTTGCAAGACGGTGACGGAGGACTAATAGATATTAACACTAACAAATTGACAATTGCCGATGGAGCAATAATCGGTTCTAGTAATTTTTACGTACCCGAAATAGATCCCCTTTTACCTGGAAATGGTACTGTTGGAAATATTCAGATTTCAGCTCGAAAAATAAGCCTAGATCGAGGTCGAATTACTGCTAGTGTTAATAAAAAAGGTGGCGGGGATATTACAATTAATAGTACCTTATATCTTTTATTAAGCAATCAAAGTGAAATCAGTACGGATGCGGGGGAAACAGTTGATTTTTCTGGAGGAAATCTTGTGATTAATACTCCGCTTATTATTGCTTATCCAACCGATAATAAAATTACAGCAAAGGCTAAGAGCAGTCGGGGTGGAACGAT
>JASJCW010000001.1 GCA_030065265.1 Prochloraceae cyanobacterium | reverse complement strand
AGCGATATTAGATTTTGGGTGAACTGAGAAAATAATTAGACCAATTAAAGAAACTAATGATGCTCCAGTAACTGTTAATTCTTTTAATTTCATGGTCGCTATACTCCTGAAATGAAGGTCGAGCGTTTATTTTTTTAAATTGATTCACTTCAGTATTCTTATTTAAGTAAAAATACTTTAATAGAGTTAATATACAAAAAATTGCTAACAATTAAAGCGATCGAGATCGCCAGGTCTCAGTGTTCTTCGCCAATCTATTGCTCTTTATCTATATAGTATTTCAATGTAATTAGCAATACTAGTAAAATTTCACCTTGCTTTTTAATAATTATTTTTAATTCATCTAAAATCCTCAAGCTGATTGTAATTTCACAGTAGCTTCTTTCAAAATAAGACTGTAATTTGCGATCGCCAGATCTGCAAAAGATAGCAATTCAATTTTTGCTGTTGTCAATCGCTCTTAAAAACGAATAAAACAATAGTGGCATGGATTTAAACAATTGAGAATTAAACAGCTATAAAGATCGACTTGAAGGGAATAATTATCCTTGAGAAAATCAAAATTCATTTGGAATTGAAACAACAAATTTACCTCTAATTGGAGAACCGATCGCTCCTATCGAGCCGATTTCAATCCAAGAAAATGACTACTTATCTAATGCTTTAGACCTTGTTGCCGATCGTTTAGAGCAATTTTCGCTCTCTTCAGAATTTAAAGCGGGAATGGAAATAGCTTGTGGTATTGAAGGGACAAAATTAACAGCTCAAAACATAGACACTCAAATTTCCGAACCAGATGCGATCGCAGATGAAGGAGAGATTTTTGCGGCCCGAGTTTTTGGCGATTTTCTAAGCGATCGATGGATCTTTTTATAATCGGTTGCAAAAATTGGCGATCGAGACTTCAATTAACTACCCCGTCGTCTTATCGGGGTTTGTATTTTCTAAAGCATAATTAAATCTAAAATCTCAGCTATCTAGAGCTTCAGATTGTAATATCTATCTATCAAGTTAAACAAATATTTAAAATGCAATCCGTTATTAAAGTTAATTTACCCCAAACCAAATACGATATTGCGATCGCTCCAAATATTCTCGATCGACTCGGCGATCGCATCAAAGATTTAAAACTCGGTAAAAAAGTTCTTTTAGTTTCTAACCCGGAAATTTTCAACTATTACGGCGAAACTGCTTTAAAATCTCTAGAAAATGCTGGTTTTGATGTTTGTGCTCATCTTATCCCCCCAGGAGAAATACACAAAAACCTCGATTCAATCCAAAAAATCTACGATACCGCACTCGATAACCATCTCGAAAGATCTTCTACCCTGGTAGCTTTAGGGGGTGGAGTTGTTGGCGATATGACCGGATTTGCTGCGGCCACTTGGCTGCGGGGGGTAAATTTCGTCCAAGTACCCACCTCTCTTTTGGCTATGGTCGATGCTTCTGTCGGCGGTAAAACCGGAGTAAACCACCCTCGAGGCAAAAATCTCATCGGTGCTTTTTATCAGCCTCGTTTGGTCTTAATCGACCCCAACGTTTTGCAAACTTTGCCGCCTCGAGAATTCCGCGCTGGTATGGCTGAAGTGATTAAGTACGGAATTATTTGGGACGCAGATTTATTTACTGAATTAGAAAAAGCCGATCGCCTCGATGATTTATCATCTATTAGTCAAGAATTGCTCGAAAATATTTTGATTAGTTCTTGTCAAGCTAAAGCTGATGTTGTCTCTCAAGATGAAAAAGAAGGGGGTTTGAGGGCGATTTTAAACTACGGTCATACTATCGGTCATGCAATTGAAAGTTTGACTAATTACGAATTATTAGTTCACGGCGAAGCAGTCGCGATCGGCATGGTAGCTGCGGGAGAAATAGCCCAGAATTTAGGAATGTGGAGCGCAAGCGAGACTCAAAGACAGGATCGATTAATTCAAAAAGCTGGATTGCCAACTGAAATTCCTGCTAATTTAAAGGCTTCAGATATTATTGCCACTTTAAAAACAGATAAAAAAGTAAAAGCCGGTAAAGTGAGATTTATTTTACCAGAAAAAATTGGCAAAGTTATTATTACAGATCGAGTCGAAAGTGAGGCGATCGCCGCAGCAATTAGCAAAGTAAGATCTGAGGAAGTCGCTGCTATTTAAAAATAGATTGAAATTATTATTTCAGCCAAAAATATTTAAGGATTGAAAAAGGAATTTAAAAAGTGGAGCAGCTTTTAAAAATTTCAAAAACTATCGATAGAATTAACGAGGCGATCGGACGGCTGACTAGTTGGTTAGTCCTCTTAATGGTGTTAATAGGAATGTGGAATGTAATCGGACGCTATTTAGGTCGTTGGTTGCAGATTAAATTAACTTCAAATGCTTTTTTAGATTTACAATCCTACTTATTCGCTATCGTATTTCTTTTAGGGGCAGCTTACGCATTAAAACATAACGAACACGTTCGCGTCGATGTATTTTATAAGGATTTAAATCGCAAGCAAAAAGCCCTAGCCAATTTAATTGGCACTTTATTGTTTTTAATTCCTTTTGCAATAGTTTTAATTTATTATTCTTGGAAACCAGTGCTTAATTCCTGGTTAGGTGGTGAAATTTCTCCCAATGCCGATGGTTTACCCCTGTATCCGATTAAATCATTTTTAATTATTAGTTTTTTCTTACTGATACTTCAAGGCATATCTGAAGCAATTAAGAATTGGGCAATCTTAATAGATAAATTACCCGGAGTTGGAGGCGATCGCTAATGTCCGAATTTCTGGGACTATTTATGTTTGCCGGGGCATTATTATTACTATCTCTCGGCTATCCCGTTGCTTTTTCTTTGGGCGGCGTTGCGATTTTATTTAGCTTAATTGGGGTTAGTTTAGGCGTATTTAATATTAATTTATTGGGTGCAATTCCCCTGCGTATTTTTGAAATTATGGGGGTCAAACAGCCCTCAATTTTATTAGCAATTCCTTATTTTGTTTTTCTCGGTTCGATGCTGCAAAAAACCGGTATCGCCGAAAACTTATTAGAAACAATGGGAATTTTATTCGGGCGAATTCGCGGCGGTTTGGCATTAGCTGTAGTTATTGTCGGCGCATTATTGGCGGCTTCTACTGGAGTTGTTGCCGCTACCGTAGTCACAATGGGCTTAATTTCCCTGCCAATTATGTTACGCTACGGCTATAATAAAGAGTTAGCTGCTGGAGTAATCGTCGCTTCGGGAACTTTAGGGCAAATTATACCCCCCAGTGTGGTTTTAGTCGTTCTAGCCAATCAATTAAATATCGAGTTTAAAGTATCCGTCGGCGATTTATTTATCGGTTCCTTAATTCCTGGCTTAATGATGGCTTCAGCTTTTGCGATACATATTTTTTTAGTAGCATTTTTGAAGCCAGATGCAGCACCAGCTTTACCCCCCGAAGTCAGAGAAATTGGTCGTCAAGCTTTATTTAAACGAGTTATCGGCGCGATGGTGCCGCCAATATTATTAATTATGTTGGTCTTAGGCAGTATCTTTTTCGGCATTGCTACCCCCACAGAAGCAGGTGCAGTCGGATCGGTAGGGGCGATCGCCATTGCAGCCAGTAACAATAAATTAAATTGGGCCGCATTAAAATCTGTCTGCGATGCAACCTTGAGAATCAGCACGATGGTAATCTTTATTTTGATCGGTTCGACTGCATTTAGCTTAGTCTTTCGCGGTGTTGGGGGCGATCGCTTGATGGTAGATCTCCTTTCCAATATTCCGGGAGGTCAAACCGGATTTTTAATCGTCAATATGCTGACAATTTTTATTCTCGGCTTCTTTATTGATTTTTTTGAAATTGCATTTATTATCATTCCTATTTTTGCTCCAGTTGCCAAACAACTAGCACTCGATCCGATTTGGTATGGAGTCATCATCGGAGCTAATTTACAAACATCTTTTTTAACTCCACCTTTCGGTTTTGCACTGTTTTATTTGCGAGGAGTTGCTCCTAAAGAAGTGAAAACAGAAGACATTTATCGCGGGGCAATTCCTTTTATTTTGCTGCAACTTTTTATTTTGATTATTTTAATTTCTTTCCCGCAAATTGTTAGTTTTTTACCCTCTTTAAGTCAACAATTAGCTAATTAAATTTTAGCCATAAATAGAAATTGCAAATGAGTCAAAGGTATTTATTATCTTTATTAAAAGAAAAAAACTTATTTTTTTGCTCTGGTTTTTTATCCCAATTCTGTTTAAGGTTGCTGCATCTAGATCGGGAAAGACAAGAGGCAACAGTTTGGAGAATCGATTGATAGCATCATTTTGGGAAATTGATAGTATCGATCTCATTCTGCTTCTTGGTTGCTCTGGCCTCTGCCCGATCTGAAATTTATTTCTTTTTCATTGACTTGCTAACCACTTCTACACTGGCAACTTCTTCAGAATTTTCAACAGAATTATTTTCAATTATTGGGTTTATATTATTGGTTTGTTGGTAAAACTTTTCTAGATTTTCATATCCATCCAGAGTCGTAAATTCTGGGAGAACTTCTCTACTAAAAGCTTCTGAAGCTTTAGACCTGTATCGATTCGGATTGATAATTAAAGACAAAGTTCGTTTTAATTCTACACCCTTAATATGGGCGTGGTGAAGAATGCCTAATTTTAATTCTTTCTCAATTGATTTTACCGAAACAAACGCCGCACCAAGTCCAGATTGAACCGCATTTTTAATCGCTTCAATTGAATTTAGTTCCATTTCAACATTCAATCTTTTCGGATCTACATCCCAGCGAATTAAAACATTATCAATTACCTTGCGAATAGTTGATTGGGAATCTAGAGTAATAAACTTGAGTTGATATAGTTCTTCTCGATCTATTTCTTCGACTCGGGCTAAACGATGATTCGCCGATAAAATCAGTGCCATTTCATCTTCAGCATAAGGAATTACTTTCAAACTCTCTTCGAGTTCAGGGGGGACTGAACCGCCAATAATCGCCAGATCTACCTGTCCGTTAGTCACAGCCCAGCAAGTTCGTCTGGTCGAATGAATTTGTAATTGGATTGCTACATCGGGGTATTTTTTGCGAAATAAGCCGATCATGCGCGGTAGTAAATATGTACCTGTAGTTTGGGAAGCTCCAACAATTAAAGTACCACCTTGAAGGTTTTGTAAATCTTCGATCGCCCGACAAGTTTGCTGACAAAGGGTGATGATTTGTTCTCCATAACTGAGCAATAAATGACCTGCCTCCGTAAGTTGAGCTTTGCGCCCTCCTCTGTCGAATAAAGGTACATTTAACTGTTTTTCCAAGTTTTGGACTTGTAAACTAACCGCAGGTTGAGAGACAAACAAGCTGTCAGCAGCCCGCTTAAAACTTCCCTCAGCAGCGATCGCTTTGAGAATCCGCAATTGATCTAAAGTAAAAGGAATATCAGACATAGGCCTAAAGATAAACTTAAGCTAAAGAACTAGCAGTAAACCAAATTTTTCTGAAATAGCTTCCGTTGCTCGACAATGTTTTTCAACAAGAAAATTTTTTTTGACAAACGATCGCTACGATGATATGTCTTAATTTTTTCGATCGCGGATTGCTGACTCCATCGTGTTTGGTATTTACCGCTACTGAATTTGACAGTAACATAACAAGGAGGAAAGAATATCTTTTGGCAGATCGGGATCGCTAAAGATTGCCTAATACTGCCGCTATTCTCTACAGTAGTAAATTCTATGAGACAGGAAATTTGGCTTACACCCAGTCATTGGATTATGTTCGGGTTATTATTAAGTTTTGCGATCGCTCACAGTGGTTTGGCTGCTTTGCGACCGGCAGGAGAGAAAATAATCGGCCCGAGACTTTATCGAGTAATTTTTGCCTTAGTAAGTATTCCTGCCGCAGTTGTTTTAATTGTCTATTTTTTTAATCATCGCTACGATGGCCTGCAACTTTGGCAAGTACAATCCTTGGGATGGATTAAAATTTTAGTGTGGATTTTAAGTGCAATTTCCTTTGTATTTTTATATCCAGCTACTTTTAATTTACTGGAAATTGCTGCGATCGAAAAACCACAAGTACACTTGTACGAAACCGGCATTATCAGGATTTGCAGACATCCACAAATGGTAGGACAAGTGATTTGGTGTGTCGCTCATACCCTTTGGATCGGGACGACTTTTACTATAGTTACTTCTATAGGATTGATTGCCCACCACCTTTTTGCAGTTTGGCACGGCGATCGGCGTAAATACGCTCTTTATGGCGATAGTTTCCTCGCTCTCAAACAAAGAACTTCGATCGTGCCTTTCTTAGCGATTATTGACGGTCGTCAAACTTTCAAATGGCAAGAATTTATTCGTCCGGCTTATCTAGGAGTAACTGCATTTGTTTTATTACTTTGGTGGGGACATCCTTGGTTGTTTGAAGTGACAGCCAAACTCAATTGGTAATTCTTATAAATAACTTTGTCTATCGATCCCAATTGGATGTAGCATGATTCAAAGTAATAGAAAAATTAGATAACAAAAGAATCAAAAATTATGGCAGTTTCAATCAATAAAGTTAATTTCGAGCGAGACGTTTTGCAATCTTCTGCACCAGTTTTAGTTCACTTTTGGGCTCCTTGGTGTGGCTTGTGTCGCATGATTAATCCGGTATTAGTCAAAGTGCACTCGGAATGCGTTGGACAGATAGAATTGATAGGGATCAATGCCGATGAGAACTTGAAACTGGCAAATAGCTATCGCCTTAGAAGTTTACCAACTATCATGTTATTCGATAAAGGTGAGGTTGTTTACCGCATCGATGAATTTAATGGTAGAGAAGATTTATGTCAAAAATTAGATCGGGCCACTAGAGATTTATTCGCTCGCTCGGCTTGAATCTTTTTTAAAATAAGAAATTTAAAGCATTTGCTTTCCAAGAAGCATCGAGTCAACAAAATGAGAAAATTAATTGGCTTAGCTTCAAAAAACTATAAATTCAAGATCTAAAGATGATAATTATCTCGATCTAAAAAAATATTTAACTTCGATTGTTTAATCGGTCTTAATCGAGCAGAATACTGAGAAAATAACTTCGATTAGAACGGTGACTGTTTGCAACGAACACCACAGTTCTAATCGATCTAGATAGATAAATTGTTCAAAAAAAAATCTCAAAAAAATAGAAAGTAAAAAGAAGTGAGAGAATAAAAGGGCGATCGGGATCTTTACTCCCTTTTGTTTGGGTGCTTTTACTGACAAAAAATCTAAAACTTCTTTCTTAGATATAAACAGTCTGACAATAGTTGTGTCAGAATTGTTAGCGGTACTGCCAAAAAAATGAAGAAATATAAACTAAGGTATTAGTAATGGAATCCCTATATCAATACTCCTGGCTAATTCCAGTTTTGCCCCTGATAGGTGGAGCAGTAATTGGGACGGGACTAATTACCGTAAGCGAGGCAACCAACAGCCAAAAAAGACTATCTGCAGGTTTTATAGTTTCCTTAATGGGAACTTCAATGGTGTTGGCGATCGCCTTATTAGCGAGTCAATTTCAGGGACACGAAGCCTTCACAGGCACTATTGAATGGGTATCGGCCGGCAATTTTAACCTCTCGATGGGCTATACAGTCGACCATCTCAGTTCCCTAATGATGGTTATCGTCTGTACGGTTGCCTTTTTGGTGATGATTTACACCGACGGGTATATGTCTCACGATGCCGGTTACGTGCGCTTCTACACCTATTTGAGTTTATTCGGGGCCTCGATGTTAGGCCTAGTAGTAAGTAATAACCTAGTAGAAATTTATATCTTCTGGGAGTTGGTAGGTATGTGTTCCTATCTCCTGGTTGGATATTGGTACGAGCGCAAACCAGCCGCAGAAGCAGCACAAAAAGCTTTCGTTGTCAACCGCGTTGGTGACTTCGGTCTGCTGTTAGGTATCTTGGGCTTGTATTGGTGTACTGGAAGTTTTGAATTCGGCACGATCGGCGAAAGATTGCAAGAATTAGTAAATGGAGGAAGTATCGCTCCCGCACTAGCAGCATTCTTAGCAGTTTTAGTATTTTTAGGGCCGGTAGCTAAATCAGCTCAAGTTCCCCTCCATACTTGGCTTCCCGACGCAATGGAAGGCCCTACCCCGATTTCTGCTTTAATCCACGCCGCAACAATGGTTGCTGCTGGAGTATTCCTGGTTGCGCGGATGTATCCCGTATTTGACCATATCCCCACAGTAATGAACATCATTGCTTGGACTGGAGCAGTTACGGCTTTTGTTGGCGCGACGATCGCACCAACCCAAATGGATTTGAAAAAATCAATGGCATATTCGACCATGTCCCAATTAGGATACATGGTGATGGCAATGGGTATCGGAGCTTATTCTGCAGGAATGTTCCACCTCATGACCCACGCATACTTTAAAGCAATGCTTTTCTTATGCTGCGGTTCGGCAATTCACGGCATGGAGCCTGTTGTCGGTCACGATCCGGTTTTAAGCCAAGATATGCGCTTGATGGGCGGATTGCGGAAATTTATGCCAATTACGGCTATTACCTTCTTAATTGGAGTTTTAGCAATTAGTGGAATTCCGCCTTTTGCTGGCTTCTGGTCGAAAGACGAAATTCTCGGTGCAGCATTTCAAGCTAATCCTGCTCTGTGGGCAGTAGGCTGGATTACAGCAGCATTAACAGCATTTTACATGTTTAGAATGTATTTGATGACCTTTGAAGGGGAATTTAAAGGTTATGACATGGCTAAACGTAAAGAGTTATACCAGATTGCTCAAGACAAAGAAATCGTACTCTTAGGTTCTGGTGCGGTAAAAGCAGAAGAATTAGAAGGAGAAGCAGATCGCAGCGCAACACCTCACGAATCGCCGATTACAATGGCTCTGCCTCTAATTATTTTAGCCATTCCCGCTACTTTAATCGGATTTGTCGGTATGCCCTGGAGCAACTTCTTTGAAGCCTTCGTTCACGCCCCTGGAGAGACGGCTACAGTAGCCGAATTAGCTGCCGAATTCGATATGAACGAGTTCGTCCTCATGGCAGGAAGTTCCGTCGCGATCGCCACTGTAGGCATCATTTTAGCCTTCATGACTTATATGTGGGGCAAAATCGATCCTGCTGCGATCGCCGCAAAATACAAAACTGTCTACAATCTTTCTTTGAACAAATGGTATTTCGACGAAATCTACGATCGCATTTTCGTTCAAGGTTCTCGTCGCATCGCCAGACAAATCATGGAAGTAGATTATCGAGTTGTCGATGGTGCGGTTAATTTAACCGGTATCGCTACTTTAGTTAGCGGTGAAGGATTGAAATACTTAGAAAACGGTCGCGCTCAGTTCTATGCCTTGATCGTTTTTGCAGCAGTGTTACTATTCGTAATCGTGTTTAGCATTACTTAAAGATAGATAATAATCTAAAGGCAGGTTGAAGTTTCATCGGTTAAACCCCAGAGGGCAAGTACATTATTAGTAGGTACTTACTCGCACCAAAATTCAACGCCTAACCAAGATTAATAAAGGGCGGCCGCGAGGTCGCCCTTCAAGATCTAGACGTAGAAGCTAAAGGTACTCGCGGCAATTGACACCGCCGGAATTAGAGCAACTAAGTAATATTAAATGCTCCAAATTTACCAAGAGTGTCAATCACAGCGATAACAAAACGAATATGACAAACTTTCCTTGGCTCACAACGACTATTTTGTTTCCCATCGCTGCTGCACTGCTGATTCCTTTTATTCCAGATAAAGACGGCAAAACAGTTAGATGGTACGCCCTAATCGTAGGGTTAATAGACTTTGCACTAATCGTATATGCATTTTTCGTAGGCTACGACCTCAATACTCCAGGACTGCAACTAGTAGAACGCTATCCTTGGATTCCTCAAATGGGATTAGAATGGTCGGTGGCAGCAGACGGTTTATCCATGCCTTTAATTTTGCTAACTGGCTTTATCACCACTTTGGCAGTTATGGCTGCATGGCCTGTCAGCCTCAAGCCGAAATTATTCTACTTCTTGATTTTGATCATGTACGGCGGTCAAATTGCCGTGTTTGCAGTTCAAGACATGCTGCTATTCTTCCTCGTCTGGGAATTGGAATTAATTCCAGTTTACCTATTGCTATCGATCTGGGGCGGAAAAAGAAGACTCTACGCAGCAACTAAGTTCATTATCTACACTGCAGGCGGATCTTTATTTATCTTAGTAGCAGCTTTAGCAATGGGCTTCTACGGCGATACGACAACCTTCGATATGAGCGCGATCGCAGGTAAAAACTTCCCCGTTAACATGCAACTATTGCTTTACGGTGCGTTCTTAATAGCTTATGCAGTTAAACTGCCGATTTTCCCCCTACACACTTGGCTTCCTGACGCTCACGGCGAAGCAACAGCACCCGTACACATGCTCTTAGCAGGTATTCTGTTAAAAATGGGCGGTTACGCTCTGTTACGGATGAATGTGGGCATGTTACCCGACGCTCACGCAGTGTTCGCACCAGTATTAATTATGCTGGGGGTAACCAACATTATTTATGCGGCTTTAACTGCTTACGCTCAACGCAATCTCAAACGGAAAGTTGCCTACTCTTCCATCTCTCACATGGGCTTCGTACTGATCGGTATTGCTTCGTTTACCAATATCGGTACTAGCGGTGCAGTTTTACAAATGGTTTCTCACGGCTTAATTGGAGCTAGCTTGTTCTTCTTAGTCGGAGCAACTTACGATCGCACTCACACCCTGATGTTAGACGAAATGGGCGGTCTCGGCAAAAAGATGAAAAAGACTTTTGCTATGTGGACAACTTGTTCTTTAGCATCTTTAGCATTGCCTGGAATGAGCGGATTTGTAGCTGAATTAATGGTATTCATCGGTTTAGCTACTAGTGATGCTTACGACTTTAGATTTAAAGTTGTCATGCTGATCCTTGCAGCAGTTGGCGCGATTTTAACTCCAATTTACTTGCTGTCGATGTTGCGCGAAATGCTCTACGGCCCGGAAAACAGAGAATTAGTTACCAAACAAAATTTAATCGACTCCGAACCTAGAGAAGTCTTCATCGTTGCTTGTATGTTAGTTCCCATCATCGGTATCGGCTTGTATCCTAAAGTCTTAACTCAGGTTTACGATGCTACTACTGATAGTTTGACTGCATTAATGCGTAGTTCTGTACCAGCTTTGGTTCAGCAAGAAGCAGCAACACCCAAACCATCAAATTCAATGGCTGCTTTAACCGCGCCTGAAATTGGTTCTAGAAACTAATTTTTCTAGCTGACAAATTTAATTAATTTCAATTTTTTAGGACAGTTTAAATAGCTGTCCTATTATTATTTTTAGCTTGTTTATTTTATCTAAATAAAAAGGCAGAAGGCAGAAGGCAGAGGTCAGAGGGATTATGCTTAAGATTTAAGGCTTAAGCCTCTCTTAAATGTCCTAACCAAAACTTGTACTGCTATAGTATATTGCGATCGCGGCAACGAAGATTTTTAAAAAGCGATCGCCGATCTCGATCGCGCAATCAAAATCGATCCTAATCATGTAGATTCTTACTTAGGTTTAGGAAATGTTTATCAAAAACAAAGTCAAATAGATCGAGCAATACCTTGTTTCACCAAAGCTGCAGAAATTTATCAAAAACAAGGAAATATTGCACTTTATCAAGAGATAATGACTTATATTTAACAGCTTCAAAGATAATTGAAACTAACTACTGCTGAATGTTGCTAATTTTTGCTCTTTTTGCCTCACGATCGCCGGTTTTCGATCTCTTTCTGAAACAACTCATTCGCTCATTTGCAATCGATAGACAATACCATAATCCACATCTGCAAAGCCTCCAGTACGATGAATAAAGGTTAAAAAAGTAGTAGAAATAAATAATTGCATTAAAGCGATCGCGATTAAAATTCCAATCTTATTTTGATAAAGTTTAGCTAACCAAATATAAGTAAATGGAAATACTACGGCTATATAATAAGGACGAACGTTAACAGCAGAGATAGTAAATGCCCCCCCAACTCCAAAGCCCAGAGCTTTAAGATAAAAATTTAAACGAGAATTTGAGTTGCTTTTTTCTTTTTTAAGCCGTTTTTTTCTCGATTTAAACCATCTATAAACAGGATACAAACCAATCCCAACTAAGAATAAATGTGCTGGAATCATTAGATAGGTATGAATGCCAAAAATTAAAGGTTCGCGGAGAAAATCTTGCCAAAATACATTTTCTAAAGAATAACTGAGATTAACACCTAAAGCTGTAGTGATCCATTGACTGTAAAATTTGGGTACTAAAATACCGACAATCGAACGGGTATATCCGCCCATATTTGGCAACAAAACAGTTATGACCCAGGGGATTAATGGTATGCTGCCTATAGCAGTTCCTAACAACCATCCCAACCAAGGGGCTTTGTGCCAAGATTTGGCGCGATAATCGTGCCAAAGACTCCAAAATAGCAGCCCTAACGCGACAAAAAAGCCCCCCATTTGAATTTGACCCATAACGATCGCGCTGAAACCCCACAAAAAACTGCCCCAAAATCTTTTTCTAAACCAGTAGCCCAGAAAAATCAAAAAACAAAAAGGAGCGATGATATCCGGTGTCCAAATTTTGCGGGAAAATAAAATAGCGATTGGATTGACGCTGGCGATCGCCATGCCCCACAACCAAGGCCCTCGTTGACTCTTACTAATTTGCCAAAATACAAACACACAAAAAGCCCAAATTGTCAAGATATTGAACCATTGAATCCAACGCACCATTGCGATCGGAGTGTCAGCGAACTTGGCAATAAAAGCAAAACACCAGACACTCATTCCGGGGTTGGGGACGCGCACCGAACTTTGCATACCGGAAATAGGCAGAGGAGCGATACCCGTAGCAATTTCTCGAGCGCGATCGAACATCCATTGTTCTTCGCTTTTCCACTCCATATCCTGAACCCAGATCAATCTTAAAATAGTTCCAGCGATGAGAAAGCAAAGAATTATTAGATTAACTGGTAGTTTTATTCGGCGAGGTTGGGAACTTGGTGCTTTTGGTAGGGTCGTATTTTGGTTACTTGGCACGATTAATGAATCTAAAAACTCGATTGTAGTATATGCCAAGGCGATCGCAATAAATAAATTAAAAACTCTTATCCCTTAAGAGGTTTGAGCAATTAAAGGATAAGAGTAAATAAAGCTAAAATTCAAAACTTTCGCGATCGCTACCAGCATGAACTGTTTTAACCCATTTCAGTCGTTTCGGGCGCACTGACATCCGTGCAGTCGTACCAACCATGACCACAAACCAATGCATCATGTAAATAAAACCCCGTATAGTTTGCAAACCAATAATTAAATTATCGGAAGTAGTAAGTTTTTTCTTTTCGTGGGTGCGACGCAAACCAACCAACATACCCCAACCGACCAAACTAAATAATAGAGTAGATAAAGGGGATAGAACGGGTAAACGATGTTTTGCTACGGCCATCATCAAGTCGGGAATAGCCGCGACAGGAAGGAGATATTGAATTAGCATAAACGAAAGCAAATCGAAAGTTTTTTGAAAACCCATGCGGCTACTGACAATCAAACGCCAATAGTCTAAATAACGCTGATATCCCCCTTCAGCCCAACGATTGCGTTGATGCCAAAGTGCTTTAACGGTAGTAACACCTTCTTCTCGTACCGGGGGATAACTCAAACAACCAATATCCCAACCATCCAAATGCAAACGAATCGTTAAATCGAGATCGTCAGTAATAGTTTGTTCGTTCCAACCACCACAGCGTTGCAAGGCATAACGATTGACGAATTGACCGTTACCTCGCAATTCACCAATACCCCCCATAGCAATGCGCTGTTGCTGCAGATACGTATCGAGAGCCATTTCTGCCATTTGACCCCGCGTCCAGAAGTTTAGAGGCCCGTTAGAGATAGCTTTGCGTACTTGCACCGCGCCCATTTTTTCATCGGCAAACATGGGAATGGTGCGGCGCAATAAATCTGAAGATACCATTGCATCGGCATCAAATACGGCGATTATTTTACCTTTAGTCAGGGGCAATACTTGATTTAACGCTCCAGATTTACCCCCAGTAGCACCTGCACCGCGACGCAATACTTTTAAACAAGAATATTTTTCTTTTAATTGATTTAAAATTTCGGGAGTGCGATCGCTGCTATTGTCGTCGATCGCCCAAACTTCGTATTTATCCTTTGGATAATCTAAACTGCAGAGATTGACGATTAATCTTTCAATTACTGCTTCTTCATTTTTGGCTGCAACTAGCAAAGATACCGTCGGCGCGTCTGCTAAACTATCTTCTGAAAGTGGCTCGGGTGCGTCTGGAACTTTAGTCGATACTATTCTTATTGCTTGCACGGTGAGCAATCCGCTAAAAGCCAGAATTGCTAAATATCCCCAAGATACCACGTGTAAGCTAATAGTAGTACCCCAAATAGTCATTAAGACAAAAGCAGCCTTGCGTCTGCGTCCTTCCGAGCCTAGGAAAAAATTGCTTCTAAATTCTTCTTCTTCTGCTTGCGGATCGGATAAATCAGATAACAAAGAGCTGAATGGGTTAAGCTCGTCATTAGATTCGTTTTCTCTTCCTCGCTTTTCCTGCATAATTTTTAAATTAATTTTTCTTTTGAATATAAGTGTTAGCACTAGGATTGTTTAATCTGTAGTGCTTGGCTTAGAATTTGGTTTTTAGATCGCGATTGGCAGGTTTGTCTATTTATTGCTTCTTTAAAAATATGAAGCAAAGCTAAAGAACTGCCCCTCTTAAAATTATGGCAAATTCAGGTGATTTCTGGTTTGAATTCTTTGAAAATTAACCGATCGATCTATTTTTTGACTAAAATTATTTTTGAAATGTTCTCACCGGAGGCGCAGCCGCAGCCTTTGGCTATTTACAATAAATTATAAGCTTTATGATAGAGTTGGAATTTTCCAAAACAACAATAAATTTGATTTTAGTTATCCCGATCGCAGCATTATCATCGGTATTGTGGGTAGAACTAATTAGAGATATTTATCATCTCCTATCCCATCAATGGTCTTTTTTATATCGTTTGCACGGTTGGCATCACCGCGTATTTCGCAAAGATTTATCAGTAGTTAGCGAAACAATTTATCGTCAAGCTCACTGGTATAATGACGTACCTGAAAGTTTGGTGATGTTATTATTTAGTTTTTTACCCTGGATCGTAGTTAATTTTGCAGGAATTCAACCACAATGGCCTGCTTTAGCCGGTTCTCTCTACACTTTAACGTTTCTATTTGGCGCGATCGCCCGGGGTACTGGTTTAGCTTATGCCGACGAATTAACCGATATTACTCACCGTCCGGGAGAATTTAAGCATTTACCGGCCAATTGGTTTGTGAATCGAGAATATCATTGGCGACACCATTTCGACAATCAAAATGCTTACTTTTGCGGCACTTTAACTTTAGTAGATAAACTGATGGGTACTGCTCTATCTTTAAAAGGAAAAACAATTGCAATCACTGGAGCTTCGGGAAGTTTGGGTCAAAGTTTATTAAAAACCCTCCACGATCGCGGTGCAAAAGTAATCGCTTTAACTTCTTCTCAAGCCAATATTAATTTAACAATAGATCGCGAAACAGTACCGTTAAAAACAATTCAGTGGCAAACTGGTTCGGAAACAGAGCTATTAGCAGAATTAGAAAAAATAGATATTTTAATTCTCAATCACGGTATTAACGTACATGGAAAAAGAACTCCAGAAGCGATCGCCCGTTCTTATGAAATCAATACTTTTTCTAGTTGGCGATTGTTAGAATTATTTTTATCAACGGTCAAAAACAATCGCGATCGCGCTTGTAAAGAAGTTTGGGTAAATACATCGGAAGCAGAAGCAAATCCAGCTTTTAGTCCTCTTTATGAATTGAGTAAAAGAGCGTTAGGAGAATTAGTTACCCTGCGTCGTCTTGACGCTCCCTGTGTAATTCGCAAACTAATTTTGGGCCCTTTTAAAAGTAATTTAAATCCAATTGGCGTAATGAATGCGGATTGGGTTGCCAAACAAATTATTAACTTAGCAGTTCGCGATGTAAGAGATATAATCGTGACGATTAATCCCTTGACTTTTGTTACTTTTCCTCTTAAAGAATTGTTAGTTTCTAATTATTTTAAATTCTTTAGTAGTGGCAATAAAACTAACTCTACTAGAGAAGAAATTTTAGAAACAATAAACAATAATAAAATCTCTAAATAGAGATCGCAGCAACTTTAAAGATTGCATCAAGTATTTGAATAATTGTTGACCTTAGTAGGTGCGATCGATTAAAAAATAATGTAGTGTCTTTGAATTTACAAAAGCAGCAAACTAATTAAGGCTAGCAAATAAATTCAATAATCTCACTTAAATAACTCTGACATCAATCAATCTTCTTTCGACAAGATCGATATTTTTTAGCGCGATCGAATTCTATAATGACCTTGTTCGTGAGAAAGTTTTGCTCAAAAATAACAAATATGCCTCGATCGCTTATCTACGTAGCTATTACCAGTCACGGTTTCGGTCATGCCGTGCGCGCCGCATCAGTGATTAACGCTACAATACAGCTAAATCCAGCAATATTGCCAGTATTGGTGACAACTGTCCCCCACTGGTTGCTAGAATCTTATATCGATGGGGAATTTATCCAGCGATCGCGATCTCTTGATGTGGGAGTAGTTCAAGCTGATAGCTTGAAAATGGATAAAGCTGCTACCCTCGAAAAAATGCAGCAAATTAGATCGCAGCAAAATAAAATAATTGCTGGAGAAGTAAATTTTATTCGCACTAACAAAGTAAAATTAATTTTAGCCGATATTCCCCCATTGGCTAGCGCGATCGCGCGATCGGCAAATATTCCCTGTTGGATGATGAGTAATTTCGGTTGGGACTACATTTATCAAGATTGGGGAGATGAATTTAAAGCAATTGTCGATTGGGTGAGGAAGGATTATCAACAATGTTCGCGCACTTTGAGATTGCCATTATCCGAACCGATGAATGCTTTCCCTAATCTTACCAATGTGGGTTTAACTGGTGGTACTCCTCGCTACCAAGCAATGGAATTAAGAAAAACTTTCAACTTAACTCGACCAAAAGAAAAAACAATTCTACTGACTTTTGGCGGTTTGGGACTCCAAGCAATACCTTATGAGAATCTAAAATTATTTCCAGACTGGCAATTTATTACTTTTGACAGACTCGCACCAAATTTACCTAATCTAATTAAAATCGAAAATCGGCACTATCGACCGGTAGATTTTATGCCTTTGTGCGATCGCGTCTTTTCTAAACCAGGATACAGCACTTTTGCTGAAGCTTTACGCACCAAAACCCCAATTGTTTCTTTAACTCGGGATGATTTTGCAGAAGCTGCTGTATTATTAGCTGGAATACAAAATTATGGATACCATCAAATTGTCAAGCAAAGGGATTTTTTCAATTCAAAATGGGATTTTTTACGACAAGATCCTTTACCTCCAATTCAAGCAAATCCTTTACCTAATGATGGTAATGAAGTAATTGCTAAATCAATAGTAGAATTTTTTCAAAAATAAATATGAAGCAACATCAAATCGCACTTAAAATTAAAACAACTCCCAAATCTTTGCATAAAATCACTTCTAAAATAGAAGCGATCGTTTCTCAGTCGGGAATAGTCACCGGTCTTTGCAATATTTTCGTCAGACACACTTCAGCATCTTTATTAATTCAAGAAAATGCCGATCCAGATGTCTTAAAAGACTTAGAAAATTTCTTTGCAAAATTAGTCCCAGAAGACTCCAATCTTTACATTCACAATGCAGAAGGCCCTGACGATATGCCAGCTCACATTCGCTCTGTTATTACCCATACTTCAGAGCAAATTCCTGTTAGTAACGGGCGATTAGTTTTAGGTACTTGGCAGGGAATTTATCTCTGGGAACATCGTCAGTATTCCCATCAGCGAGAAATTATCGTTCATATTAGTGGATATTAGTAGTCAAAGCAAAAAATAGCTAGTAATCAGTAAATATTATGTCGATCTCATCAAAAAATTAGATTCAAAAAAAATTTAAACGTCAAATTTAACTTCTCGATCTCAACAAAAAAGTGTCAAGAAAATTATTATATCTAGCAAAGAGGAATGAGTTTTTAAAAAATTCTCATTCAATTTTTAATTTGGTTGAGATAGTCTGAAATTTTTCGATTCTTTTTTTTAGCTCTGTTTCTTGCCAAATAGTGCCTAAAATAGCTACGCCATTGAACCCCATTGCAATCGCAGTTGCTATATTTTTTGGTTCAATTCCTCCTAAAGCAATAATTTCTGTTTTGTTTTTTAGATTTTTTAAAAAAGTTTTTAATTCATTGAAATCAAATTTACCTGGATATCCTGGTTTAGAAATACTGTTAAAAATAGGACTTAAAAATAGATAATTATAGGGATATCGATTGTTTTTAACTTCTGCTAAACTATGACAAGATTTGCTTTGATGAGTGTTATTTGAGAAAATATCATTCCATTCCGTTTTACTAGTATGATGAATTCCAATTGTTGGATAGTCTTTAATTATTTCGTGATGATGATGAACGATCGTATATTGTTTATATTTATTAGGAATACAATCTAAAAATTGTTTGTATTCGGAACGGCTAAAATCTGGTTTTCTCAAATGAAAATGTTTTAAACCAAATTCAAAAAGAGCGATAATCGTTTCGATTTCATCGTTAACATTAACTGGATTAGAAATAACAATTAGTTTCATGATAAATTTTTCTTTAGGTATTGATTTTGGCACTTCTGGAGCGAGGGGAATTGTCATCGATCGCGCAAACAAAGTTTTAACAAAAGTCGATCTAAAATTTGCCAACTTAAAAGAAAATAACTTAGCTCTTAATTGGCAGATCGCTTTATTTAATTTAATTGAAAAAATCCCTTTAGAAACTAGAAAAAAGATCGGCGCGATCGCAATTAATGGCACATCTTCTACAGTATTATTATGCGATCGCATCGGAAATCCATTAGCAGAGCCAATTTGGTATAACGATAATCGCGGGTTAGAAGTATTAGATAAACTGAAAAAAGTTGCCCCTCCTAATCATGTAGTTTTAAGCGCGACTTCTAGTTTAGCCAAGCTTTTTTGGTGGCAAGAAAAACCAGTTTACAAAGATGCTCGTTATTTTTTGCATCAAGCAGATTGGTTAGCTTTTTTATTAGATGGAAAATTAGGTATTAGCGACTATCATAACGCTTTAAAATTAGGTTACGATCCTGGCAATCTTTGTTATCCCAATTGGCTCGATAATTTACCAATCAGAGATATTTTACCTGAAGTTTTAGCCCCCGGTACGGCAATAAAAGAAATTAAACCAGAAATTGGCGATCGCTTTGGATTGCCAAAAAGTTGTATAGTTTATACAGGAACTACTGATAGTATTGCCGCTTTTCTTGCTAGTGGGGCAAAAACTCCAGGAGAAGCAGTCACATCTTTAGGCTCTACTTTGGTTTTAAAGTTGTTGAGTCGCAATCGGGTAGATAATGCCCAATATGGTATTTACAGCCATAAATTAGGAGATTTGTGGCTAACGGGGGGAGCTTCTAATACTGGAGGTGCTGTATTAGCAAAGTTCTTTACTCCAGAAGAATTAATAAAATATAGCGATCGCATCGATACAAATACGATTGGTTCTTTAGATTATTATCCTCTACTAAAACCAGGAGAGCGTTTTCCCATCAACGATCCTAATTTAAAGCCAAAATTAGCTCCTCGTCCTCAAGATCCCAAAGAGTTTTTACACGGTTTATTAGAAAGTATGGCAAAAATAGAAGCTCGAGGCTATCAATTATTGCAAGATTTAGGAGCCGATCGGCTTACTAAAGTATATACTGCTGGTGGTGGAGCTAAAAATCAGGTTTGGAGCAAAATACGCCAGCGATATTTGCAAGTAGATGTTATCGAGTCGGTCAATACTTCAGCAGCATACGGCACGGCATTGCTAGCAAAACAAAATTAATTTTTTATTAAAAAAATGCGATCGACTTTGCTAATTTTCAAATAAATAGCTTATTGATAATTGAGAAGCTCAGAAAAATAGCAATTAAATAAATAATTAATGAATATTTATTGAAGCTAAAATAATTCTATCCAGAAAATTATTTCAATCAATTGCGATCTAGGAGCAAATTTTTTAAAAGCTTTTCTTTTACTAAAAAAATAGATGCCAAAGAATGGGAGCGAATCATCTCTCATTCCTTTATTATATGATTCAATAGTAATTCAATCTTTTTAAAATAGATTTAAATCATTTCAAATCGATCCTAATTAAGCGATCTCGCTGATTCTTTTTCGAGCAATTTGATAAATAATAAAAATATACATCCTAACTTATAAATAGCTGCATCTTATTTACTCGATCTACATAAATGAGAGCTGCTCTTTAAATTAACTTTAAAATCACTTATCTTTGTAGTCTAAATAAAATGAAAATTTCCCATAAATTAGCTTTAGGAGTCTTTGTTAGTTCTGTATTTTTAGGATTGTTAGGATCGGTTTCTTGGCAAATTAATAATAAAATTAAAAAATACAACCAACATATTGCGGAAAATTCACTAATTGAAGTCCAAAATTCCAAAGAAATGACTCGCTCGATACAAGCAATTCAAGCCTCTTCTCAAGAGATTTTTGTAGATCGAGTCAATGAAGAAGGAGAAGCGAGAACAAAAGCTGAAGTAGTTAAAGCTCGTAATTTAATCAAGCGAGAATTAGCTAATTTTGAAAAATATATCAATCCTAGCAAACAAGCAAACATAACAGCTTTAGCAAAGGAAGGAAATTTAAGATATGGCAATACATTAACCGAAGCAGAAGAACTAGAAGTAATCGAAGCTGTTGAATTTCAATTTGTTAAATATAAAGCTTTAATCAATCAATATATTCTTCTTGTCGAATCAAATCCAGACAATGCTTATGATTTTTTAGAAGAAGAAATTGAGCCTTTAGTTAAAGAAGAATTATTGCCTTTAGTTCAGAAATATCAAGATGATGCTTTACAAGAATTAGAATACAAAACCGTTCAAATCAATTACTCGATCCAAGAAGATAATACCTTTATAGCCGGTTTTTCAATATTTAGTTTAGTTATTTCTGCAGGAATCGGATGGTCGATATCCTATCAAGTGTCTCAAAGAATTAAAAAATTGACAGCCGCAGCAGAAAGAGTCGGTCAAGGAAAATTAGAACCGATCGCAATCGATCCAAAGCAAAATGAAAGCGAACTGAATCTTTTAGCTTGTAGTTTCAATCAGATGATCGAAGGAGTAAAAACAAGTACCGTATCTCATTCTTATCTCGATAACATTCTCAGCTCCATGCTAGACAGTTTAATTGTTATTGAATTAAATGGAATTATTAAAAAGGTCAATAAAGCAACTATCGAGCTTTTAGGATATAAAAAAGAAGAGTTAATTGACAAACAACTTAGCTCTATTATTAAAAATCAAACCGAAGAATTAGAAGTCAATCTTATTTCTCACAATTTTATCGGGAATTACGAAACAATTTATTTAACCAAAGAAGGTAAAGAAATTCCGGTAGCTTTTTCTAGTTCTTATTTAGTAGATGACGAGCGCAAAATTTCTGGAATAGTTTGTGTTGCCAAAGACATAACAGAAAAATATTTAGCAGAAAAAGCATTGCGAGAAAGTGAAACCAGATATGCTTTAGCTTCTCGTGCTGCTAACGATGGACTTTGGGATTGGAAACTCGAAGACGATCGAATTTATTATTCTGCTCGCTGGAAAAACTTGTTAGGCTACGATAATAAAGAAATTACAAGCGATCCCAAAGAATGGTTTTCTCGAATCGATTCAGATTATCTCGAAGAAGTCAGTCAATTAATTCAAGAAGTAAAAAATAAAGATCGCTATCAATTTGAAATTAGTTATCGAATGCTTCACAAAAATGGCGATTATCGTTGGATGCTTTGTCGGGGTATTGGGGTAGAAGATGAAGAAGGTAAAATTTATCGCCTTACTGGTTCTCAAACCGATATTACTAAATCACATTCAATCGAAGAACAATTGCGTCATGCAGCTCTTCACGACAAGTTAACTGGATTGCCAAATCGTGCTTTTTTCAATCAAGAACTATCAAAATCGATCGATCTTTGTGATGACGAGGACAGTAATTACTTGTTTGCAGTTTTATTTATCGATTTAGATCGTTTTAAAGTAGTTAATGATAGTCTCGGACATCAAGCGGGAGATCTATTATTAATCGATACAGCTCAAAAACTTCAGGATACCATCCGTGAAAGAGATCTTGTCGCCAGACTCGGAGGCGATGAATTTGTAATTCTTTTAAGAAAAATTAACGGCGTTCACAATGCAACGGCGATCGCCGATCGCATTCAAAACAAATTGGCCAAACCAGTTAAAATAAAAACCCACGAAGTCTTTGTTACTGCTAGCATTGGTATTGCTCTGAGCCATCAAAATTACGATAATATTGAGGACTTCTTGCGGGATGCGGATACGGCGATGTACGAAGCTAAAGCAAACGGAAAAGCTCGCTACACTGTCTTTGAACCGGTCATGTATCAAAAAGCTCTTAAAGCTTTAGAATTGGATAAAGATTTACGAAGAGCGATCGAGCGCAAGGAATTTGAGCTTTTCTATCAACCAATTGTCAATTTAACCGATCGAAAAACTACCGGGTTTGAAGCTCTGTTGCGATGGCGACATCCTGAAAAAGGTTTAATTTCTCCTACTGAAATTATCCCAACCGCAGAAGAAACAGGATTAATCGTACCCATAGGTTGGTGGGTTTTGCGGACTGCTTGTCAAAATATCAGTCAATGGCAAAAACAATACAAAGCATATCGCTCTTTAAAAGTTAGCGTCAATATATCAGCAATGCAGTTTTCCCAAATTGATTTTATCGAACGAGTTACTGAAATTTTACAAGAAACTGGTTTAGAACCTCAATATTTACAGTTAGAAATTACGGAAACAACAATCATTAAAAATATCGAGCGAGCTAACTTCATTCTTCAAACCTTGAAAAAGATGGGAATAAAAGTTTCAATGGATGATTTTGGTACGGGTTATTCATCTTTAAGTTATTTATATCAATTGCCGATCGATACTTTAAAAATTGACCGTTCTTTTTTGCAAAATGTTGAAAAAGATTCCGATAAATTAGAAGTGATCGGAACGATCATTTTACTAGCTCAAAATTTAGGTATGGATGTTATTGCTGAAGGAGTAGAAAACGACCGGCAAATGGCTTTACTTTTAGAATATTATTGTCAGTACGGACAAGGCTATTTATTTTCTAAACCGTTACCTAAATCTTTAGCTGCCGAAAAGTTAATTATTGCTGATTCGATGTTTAACTAAAATTATTGATAATCGACAATTAGAGATCGGGAATATAAGTCAATAATAGTTTGTTTTCATCATCGTAAACTTCAACCCGCATTCCTGCATTATTTGCAATAGTTTTTAATGCGGTTTCTAAACTAAAGATATGATCCATAACTCTAACTCGATCCGATATATTTTTAAGTCTTCTAGTTTGTAATGCTGTTTGCTGTACCCTCTCGATATAATTCGCAGCAAAACTAACTTTAATAACATCATTTTCAATAGTGCGATCGCAAATTTTCATATCCCCAGAACAGATTCGATCTAGATCGCTAGCTGCTCTTTCCACTCGCAATATTAAATGTCTTTCCCTTCTAGCAATATTGAGAGCGTATAGATAAGGAGCAATTAACTGTTGAGTTTTGCGATATTGAAACGTATTTTGCGGTACCATTTGGATATGCCTTAAGGCATCTTCCCAATCAGAAACAGCTTTAGTCCATTGTCGATTTTTTTCGGCTTGTTTGGCAACTCGGGCAGTAGCGATCGCCTTGTTATGACTGTTGAAGGCAATTTCTTCCAAATCTCTGCGTTTTTGTGCTGAATTAAGTTCCGATAATAAACTTTTTTTGAGCCGTTGCCCTTCCTTAAAAACTGTCGTCTTTTCGGGGATTTTTGCTAATAGTTCGATTCCTCTTTCCCAGTGAGAGTGAACTAATTGCCAGTCAGTAAAAGAACTAGCTTCATTTTGACTTTTCTGGGCGAGTGTAATTCTCGATCGGGCCGCTTCTAGCAATTCTATGCTTTGTTTTTCTTGAGCGATCTCATTATTAATAACTGTTATTTCATTTTGATATTTTTCTTTTTTTTGATTGGCAAAAGCATAATATTCACTTTTTTTAGAAATCGCTTCCAAACTTGCTAAACTTTCAGACCAAATTGCTTGAATTTTTTTCCATCGATCGACTGTAAAAGGAGGATTTTTTGATAAAGAAACGGCTTTATCTCTCAGTTCGATCGCTTTTACTAATTTTTGTAAATTTTCTTGACGATTTTGATAAATCGAGAGTGAATTTTGAACTTCTAAATAGCGATCTGACCAAGCTGGAATATTATCCAAGAGGGCGATCGCTTGCTGCAATTCCTCATAAGCAAGAATAATCTTTTTAGTCGATCGCGACTGTTGTAAAATTGTTTTTGACCTTAAAGCTAATTTCTCAGCTCGATTGATTTCAGTACACTCAAAAATCACACAAGGACGAGTTAAAAAATAAAAAGTGCTGCAAAACATTACCAAACAAAAACCAGTCCCAGCAGCAATTAATGGCAGCCAACATTTAAAAGTTTCAAACTTTTCGCTCTGTAACATAGTTTTAGATCCTCAAGACTTGGAATGCCACAAAAGTATAAATCAAAATTAGGGTAATAAATATACCATCTCACAATTACTAGTGGTTTAATATTTAGATTGATGAAAAACAATGTAGAATTATCGAATAAAGTATTCTTAATTACAGGAGCATCTTACGGAATTGGTGCTGCTACAGCAGAATTATTGGCTGCAGAATTGCCAAATATTAATTTAGTTATAACCGCCAGAAGCCGAGAAAAACTAGAACGAGTTGCTAATAACTGTCGCAATAATGGAGCTAAAGTTTTAGTCATTCCAGCAGATATTTCCGATACTAAAACAGTTGAGATGTTAGCAAGACAAGCGATCGAACATTTTGGCGGTGTGGATATATTAATAAATAATGCTGGTTACGGACAAATGGGGCCTTTAGAATTAGTATCTCCAGAAGATGCCAAACAACAATTCGCCGTCAATTTTCACGGGCCTTTGACTTTAACTCAAGCTCTAATTCCAGGGATGCGCGATCGGGGTGGAGGTAGAATAATTAATGTTAGTTCTCTTGGCGGCCGCATGGCTTTTCCGATCGCCGGTTTGTATAGTTGCTCGAAATTTGCTCTAGAAGCTCTCAGCGACATCCTCAGAATGGAGTTGAGTGGATTTAATATTAAAGTCAGCGTCGTCGAACCAGGCCCGGTGAAAACAGAATTCGTTCGCATTGCTAAAGATAATATAGCTCGAGCCATGCCAAAACCAGAACAAAATCCTTATGCTCCTGTTGTTGAAAAATTTGCCGCGATCGAACGACAAACAGAAACTTTAGGTTGGACTGCCGCAAGAACTGCTAAAGTAATTTTGCGCGCGATAACAGATCGTAATCCTCGTCCTCGCTATTTAGCTGCTACAGGAGGAGAAATATTTGTTTTTCTAATGACTAAAATTTTACCGACTCGAGTTACAGATATTTTTTGGAAATGGTTTTACGGTATAAATCGCGTCGAACAAAAATGGCGAGAAAAAGCGATTTCTAAACAGGAATAATGTTAAATATTTACAGTTTGTTTGCAATTTAATCTTTAAATAAATAGTAAAACCATAGCTTGACTAAGCTAAAATTACTTAATTATCTCTCGATCTTAATAATCTCGGTCGCATCGAATAAATATCATTAATGGACTTACTAGAATATCAAGCTAAAGAATTATTTAGCAAAGTAGGCATCCCAATTCTGCCATCTCAGCCGATTGCAGATCCCCGACAAATTAAAAAATTACAAATTCCTTATCCAGTCGTTCTAAAATCTCAAGTTCGCGCTGGAGGTAGGGGAAAAGCTGGAGGAATCCGTTTTGTTGAAAATACGATCGATGCGATTGCCGCAGCTCAATATATTTTTAATTTACCAATTTTAGGTCAATATCCTAACGTTATTTTAGCTGAGGCTCGTTATAACGCTAAAGAAGAATTCTTTTTGGCTATAGTCTTAGATTATCAGCTCAAAAGACCTGTATTGCTGGGATCGGCAAAAGGAGGAGTAGAAATAGAACCCCTACTGGAAAATATCCAAAAAGTAGTAGTAGAAGCAGATTTTTCCCCATTTTATGCTCGTCGTTTGGTCACTAAAATGGGATTGCGGGGCAAATTAATTCAATCGGTAAGCGCGATCGTTGAAAAAATGTATCGCTTGTTTGTTGAAAAAGACCTCGATATTATTGAAATTAACCCTCTCGGTGTCGGTGTTGACGGTGAGGTAATGGCCTTAGATGGCAAAATTACGATCAACAGCAATGCTTTAGTACGTCACCCCGATTTATACTCTCTTCAAAGAGCAAATAACAATTTTACTAACGATTCTCAAAGTTTATCTGCTCTACCATCACCTCAGTGGTTAGATTATCAAGATGAGTCGGGTAATATTGCGATCGTTTGTAACAGTCTTGGTTTGGCTTTAGTAACTTGGGATTTAATAGTTCGAGATGGGGGTAAGCCGCGAGGTTCTTTAGTCATCGATCGCGCCACTAAATCCGAATTGTTGCCCCATTATTACATCGCTCGCTCCCTCAATACTGCTTTAGAAAAGTTAAGCGAAGTAAGCGGAATTAAAGCAGTCTTGATAAATATTTTAGGGAATGAAGAAATTACCGGATCTGCCACCAACGCGATCGTCGATTATCTTCAACTATTGCAACAAAAAGCAGCAGTAAAACAGCTAGCAATTGAAGAAGGATCTCTAGACGGATCGGATCTAGGTTCAGAACCAGAACCGCTGCAATGGATAATACGTATTGTCGGCGGAAAAAAAGATTTTCCTGAAGCAACTTTCACGGAAATGCCAGTACGCTGGATTGACGATCTAGAAGAAGCTGTCAGTCAAACTATATCTCTGGCAAAAATCGAGTAACCTATTATGAATTGGAAACCAAACAGTAAAATAATCGTTCAGGGAATTACTAACAATCTCGGTTCTTACTACACTACTAGGATGAAAGCCTACGGAACTAATATTGTTGCGGGAATTTGTCCGGGAAAAGGAGGCCAGCATTTATTTGATATTCCTATTTTCGATTTAGTTGAAGAAGCAATCGAAAAAGTTGGCGAAGTTGAAACTACAATTATTTTTGTCGCACCCGAACGCTCTTTAGATGCTGCTTTAGAAGCGATCGCGGCGGGAATCAAACAGATTATTATTGTTTCTGCCGGCATACCTCCTTTAGATATGGTACGTTTGCTCAAAAAAGCGCGCTCGACTGGTACTTTGATTTTAGGTTGCGGTAGTTCGGGTATTTTGATCCCCGAAAAAATGTGGTTGGGAACGATCGAACCCCATTTTTATACCCCAGGAAAAGTGGGTTTAATTAGTCGCAGTCATAGCGTTTGTGCTGAAGTCGCTTTAGCTTTGAATCAGGCTCAATTAGGCCAGTCAATTGTTGTTACTTTGGGCAAACAAAGAATAATTGGTTCTAGTTTTGAACAGTGGTTAGAAATTTTAGATCGCGACGATCGCACGGAAATAATTGTGGCGATCGAACATCCTAACGGTCTTATTTCTCCTACTTTAGCTGATTTTATTGCCAAAAAAATTAAAAAACCGACAATTGCCTATTTAGCCGGACTAGAAGTTCCAATAGAACGTAATTATATCGACGCTCTTTCGATCGTGACTACTCAAGTTTCTTATTCTGTGCCTGCTATCAATCAAGAACAAAAAACTATTTTAGCTTTGCAAAATGCAGGGGTTAAAGTGGCCCAGCGTCCTTCTCAAATACCAAAATTAATCAAAAATATTTTGAAAAAGAACTAACCTCTATTACTTTGGGAAAAATGGCGATTTATTTTCTGATAAATTCATAAGTTCGCAAGTTCGATCGAGTCTCGATTCAAGCTCCTTTAAATCTGTTTCAATTGATTTTTCTAAATTATCACCCCATAATTGTTCTATTTCATAACCACTTAAATTATTGATGAATTTAAAGTTTTGAGCTGTGATTTTTTTGATTTCTTCATCGGTTAATTGATTAAAAAGATAAACGATTTTATTGTTAGATGGATCTTGAGAATTTAAAAACATTAAAACTATTGCACTTAATTATTAATTGATAACTAAAATTATAATCTCAACCGAGTAATTGTAGACATCAGCAAAACTTCCTAAATACGATCGAGATTACACAAAATATCATAAATATAGTTAATTTTACCGTATAAAAAAAAGTACGAAGATAATCCTTCGCACTTCTTATTAAAAAATAGTTCAGATAAGGTTGTTTAACTAAAAATGTCAAGGGTAAAGACAATCAAAACAATTAGAGTTTTAAGATTAAACCCTCTACCTTATTTTTTTGAAGCCAGTATATTAATTAAGCTGAAGCTGCTCGAGGAGAATTTGAACTTTTCAATTGAGGCAATCTTGCGATCGCTCCTTCGACAAAATTTTGCACGATTCCAATTCTTTGATTTTGTTGGAAGATTTTTTGAATTTTCTCGCCTAAAATGCCTAAATTTAATTCTCGGCCCGAATCAGTATTTATTTCTAACTCTTGGAAATATTCAATTAAACTCAAACCAGCGATGCGAGTTAAATAAGCCGCACTAACGGCCTGTACTGCACCCCCGGCTACATAAGTGATAGCATTAGTTTTGAGTACGCTGGCGACAGTCTGGGTAGAAAGTTCGACTAAACCCAATTTAACCATCAATTCACCAATCGTACCGCTAGCAGTTTTAGCTTGGTCTAGAGAGAATTTTTGTTGGTAAATTTCACTTAAGTCTACTAGCATTTGACCGCTAATTGCCACAGTTGCTAAGAGATCTAAAGCAGCTACAGGGTTAGCAAAAGCAGCAGCAGCAGCAATAGATTGATATCTTTCAACTATAGGTAAAGCGCGATCGCGTCTGACTTTATTTAAAATATCTTTAGCTTTATTTTTTAAGACAATAGCTTCTCTATAAGTAGTTGTCAGCAGTAATTGTTCTTTTTCTGCGACAATAATTTCCGAGAGGCGATCGCATAAAGAATTTACTTCTGCTTCGGGTTGTTCCATACTTTCTAAGATAGAACCATCCTCACCGTGCTTTCTTACTTTGATTTGAGCGGGATCGGCAGAAATTCCGATTACATCTTCTGAAGGAGCGATAGTTAATACTCTTTGGCGTAGTTGCTGCAGAATAAAAGCTCTTTCTTCGGGTAGATATCGATCTTGTTTGTTGAAAGTTATTAGTAAACGTTGATTCTCAGCTTTTAAACGTTTTAAGCTCTGTAATTCTGAATCAGTTAAATCTCCGGTTGCGATGAATAAGACTAAATCGGCAGTCAAATTAGTTTCGATCGCGTTTTTTACTTCATCTTCTGAAGGCGCGCATAAAGAATCTGTTTCGATAAATTTAAGATTTTCTTGAATATGACTACTTTCTAAAACTTGTTTTAATTTAGTTTTACCGATTTTTTTAGCTCCCCCAGTGACAGCTACTTTAATAATTTCGCGATCGTGTGCTTCTGGAAGATTGCTAATTTGTTGTTTTAAATAAGATATATCTAGATTTGGTGCTTCTGTTTCTAATGCTACGATTGCCCCTTTTGAAGCGGCGATCGCTTGCTCTACAGTATCTTTGGTAATTTCAGGTAAAGCTTTTTCTTCAAGAGTGTTTTTAGTCGATTTTTGTAACCACCAAAAACCCATACCCACAAGCGCAATTCCAGCAACACTTAATTCGCCAAAATGCACCACCGAGCTAAGAAAACTTTGCCAC
Source organism: Prochloraceae cyanobacterium (assembly GCA_030065265.1). GTDB lineage: Bacteria > Cyanobacteriota > Cyanobacteriia > Cyanobacteriales > JASJDA01 > JASJDA01. Next base: position 22,669 of record JASJCW010000001.1, on the reverse strand, counting down.
AGCCAAAGTGCCATGGATATTCCGATTCCGCCGATTAAGATTGGTTTGCGTAATTTAATATTCATTTTCCTCTGTCCGAGTCTTATCTTGTTTGGAATAAAAAGCTTTTTTCCAAGCTTGACATAATTTCTCTATTTTTGCATTCGAGCGGTGACAAACTCGAGAATCGCTAAATAAAATAAAAATAAAGACTCCACAATTTTTAGTTGCAGAGTCTTCACTTTATAGCGGGAGGCGGATTTGAACCACCGACCTTCGGGTTATGAGCCCGACGAGCTACCAGACTGCTCTATCCCGCGTCGCCTTATCTATTATAAGGACAATTCATCCAAAATAACAACCCTTCTCGACCGTTATTTAGATTTTCTTTATTTTTCAGACCATCGCAAGTTCGCCGATCACTTCTAAACGCTTGAAGTGAGTTAAATTCATGAAGCGATCGGCAAGCTCTTCGGCAACTGTAGGGGTAATCCAACCCATTTGCTTGAGAATGTGAATTGCTGCCGCATATTTAGCACGACGAGAACCATCTCGAGCCTTGATTGCCAGTCCCATACCTTCACCAACGCGACCGATACATTGTATTCCTTCAGCTCCAGACTTACTGACTAATGAGCCTTCAGTTAGTTTGATTAATTCGGTATCGAAAGCTCCATTACCAGCGATTATTTCGGGATAATTGATCATGGCGCGAACGATTCTTTCTAAATCTAAATTATTCCCTGAAGATAATTTGGCAAATAAAAAAGCCATTTGAGTCAGTTGCATCGAGTAAGTGGGAACGCCACAATCATCCCGAGCTGCAATCAATTCTGCTCCAGGCATTTGGAGCAGTTCAGCAACTTTGTCTAAAATTAGCTTTTGAACTGGATGAGAATTTTGTAAGTAGGTATTGAGAGGCCAGTAATTATTTTGACAGACAGCTAACATACCTGCGTGTTTTCCCGAACAATTATACTCTAGGGGACTTGTTTTATTTTCTGGAATCGGACACTGCAAAGCACCAGGATCGATATCAGCACGCCAAAGAATATTAAATGCTTGACGTGATTGTTCGATCGTGCCTCGGTGAGAGCTGCACATAATTGCTAAGTCTTTATCCGTCAGATCGTAACGTTCTAAAGTACCTGTTGTGGTAACGGCTAGAGCTTGAAAGGGTTTGAGAGCAGAACGAATGAAAGCGGTGGTTTCGGGATTACCAGCCGATAATAATACCCTACCGCGATTATCACAGACAGTTGCTTCAACGTGATGAGCTGATTCGATAATACCTTCGCGGAGTAGATGAACTTCTAATTTTTGTGCAAATGCACGTTTTGCTCTTGTCATTCGAGTTTAGTTTTAACCTATTTTTAAAGCCAGGGATTCGATCGCAGAAACGATAACGATCGATAATAAAATTTAAATGCTGTTTGCTCGATATTTTTAAGGATTGGCTCGAGTTTTTTCGATAGCACGAACGGAGAAAATCTCCATTCTCTGATTTTGGCAAGCCAGATCGTCACAATATCTTGGTTCGTTAGCAAAGCTCTTTATTTGCGATCGCTGGATGTTTCAGAGATTGTTGAAAAGTTTATTTTTTTAGCATGCCCCCAAAAAGCTTCGAGATTATAAAATTCTCGATCTTTTTCTAGCATAATATGGACGATGACATCGCCATAATCTTGCAAAATCCAATTTCCTTGGGATTTCCCTTCTACTCGCAATGGATTTCGATCTAATTCTTTACTGATTTTATCTTCAATTGAATCCGATATAGCTCGCACTTGAGTCTGAGAAAACCCAGTAACAATCACAAAATAGTCTGCTAAGTAGGATACTTCGGCTACTTCTAAGATTACTATATCTGCTGCTTTGCGATCTTCTGCGGCGATCGCAATTGCTCGGGCTAGTTTTCTAGTTTCTAATTGAGATGGGGTTTCGGTTGCTGTCATATTTGATATTTTATTTTCTCCGTTTGATTTTTGTTCGCTCATAAAATAGCTACTAAATTGTTTTTTTGTCTTCAGGTTATATGCTCTAACTGGAAATTCGGTTTGCAAGATTGAGAATCTGTTACTATTCAAATGCTAATAATTTTTTAGTGCCGATGCTTCTATCTTATCGAGCGCGGCCGAATGGGAGCGGGCAATCCTCAAGTCTGGTTAATATTTTTTCATTTTTAAATAGATTATTTTGAATTGTTTCTTCTTAAAGCGGAATTATCTTCAAATATTTTGTTTATTTTGGCAGTTTTTACTTTAATCTAAAATTGAGATTTGCATATCTAGCTAGATTTTACATTAATTTTAGGCTCTGAAATATTTGTTTAGTTTGCCCGAAGATGCAGATTCTTAGGTTTGAATTTTTCGTTTAATACCTCAGTCAAATCTTTCTAGTTGTAAGTGTCTGTATTTTTGATTTTAAAATTATTCAATTTACAAAAACACTACAAATTTTTCTTTTTCTATATTTATGACTATCTCGATCTATCTTTTTTCTATTATTTACTTCAAAAGTAGTAAAGCGATTTCAAATCAATTTGGACTGAGTAAAATCGCAATAGTAATTGCTTCTTTCTCTGCTAAGTCTTTTTCTTGCAACTTACTTTAAGTAAAATTTATTGAAACAAAAAAAATTTATTCTCTAATTTTTAAGTAAAAATGTTGATAAAATATTGGCTCGTTTAATTGTCGACTGCGTTTATTGCATTAATTTTATAATAAAAATACGATCGGAATCATCTTGGTTTAAATAATAGAATATCTAAATTGCAAAATGTAGATAGCTACAATTGAAAATAGATCTACAAATTTTCATTCAATCTTTATCAAATAAACCGGTCAAATTTATGATTTCGTGGAGTAATATCCATGAGAAATTATTATTTTTGCTTATTTTAAATGGAGATAATACAACAAACATTTTTTAACAAGATAAAGAAGACATATTGGATTTTATTTTTGAATCCAATAGCTTAAACCTCATTGAATTTTTTAAAATATCTTTAATTTTTGATAAACCAACCTAGATTCAACAGCTAATATTTTGTTCGTCAGACGACTTTTAACTAAGAATATTACATAATAATTCTAATTTATTAAGTAAGTATCTTAGCTAACTACTAAATAACTTAACAATTAAAAGACTTTTTGAATACACTTCGCTAAGGTAAACTTAAATAAGTGGAGTTTCGACAGAAAGAATATGAGTCGGCATCCATATTACTCGATCCTTAGCGAGGCAAATAGACAATGATTCCAAGCTTAAGAAAATATTTAGCTCCTTTTTTAATCGTAACTTTATTATTAGTAACTTCTTGCGCTCAACAACCAGCTTCTCGTTATGAAGGGGCACAAAAAGACAGCACTGAAGGGCCTCAAAGAAATCAAACAATTGCAAAAGAAGCAACGCAAGGCAGTCAGTTTAATAAATTTTTTCCTAAAAGTAGTGATGGTTACGAAAGAGTTTACACTCAAGAGAAAAAAGGTTTTTCTCAAGCTGTGCTGAAGCAAGAAGGTAAAGAAATAGCTAAATTGTCAATTTCCGATACAGTTGGAAATGAAATTGCCAAGAAAAAGTTTGAGCAAAGCAGTCAAAAAATTAGCGGTTATCCAGCAATTCAACAAGGAAAAAACACAACAGCAGTTTTAGTTGAAGATCGCTATCAGGTAAAAGTAAGTTCTTCGGAATTAGATGCTAACGAACGAGAAGAATGGTTAGAAAAATTCAATTTACGTGGTTTAGCTAATTTGAGATAGTCGATAATATTGCGATTGAATCGGGAGATATATTTTGAGCAAACCAATTTACAAAATTGTTGACGAGTTGCCAACTAATAATATGACCATTATGGTACTAAAATCTCTAGATTTTGTCGTACCTGGAGAATGGAATAACTTAGTTGGTTTTGATAATACTATTCGCGAAGTTACAGGTGAAACTGACGAAGAAATAATCCAACAAATTGGCGATCGCGCTGTTTGGCTCTACAACGATAAATCTCAGGGATATCAGCGATCGATGTGGTTGTATCAGACTGTCGATAATGCCGATAAGGCTTTAGGTGCTGCAGCTTTGGCGAATAAAGTTGGCAACTCAATTCCTATATTTGGCTTTTTAAATCGAGTAACTCCTAATCCCGATAAGGCACAAGCAATCGACTTATCGATTAAATTAGTTGTAGAAGTCCTCGCTTTTTGTCAAGTTAATGGCATTCCTGGAGACAGCATTGGAGAATTTGCCGCTTCGATTAGCAATTATAGCGGAGAGGCAATAATGCGAATGGCTGCTTTAATTTGTCTGGATGGTTTAATTCCTTTAGGGCCAGATTTTTTAATCAAAATAGATTCGATCCTGAATAATCTTTCTCCTCGAGATTTAGAAGAAAATAGAACTTTCAATAGCATTAATGAAGAGATTCCTGGAGAAGACTCCGAGAGCAAACTAAACTTTATTGGTAATAGTTTTGCTTCTGTGCGAGATTGGATGAGCGGTTTTGTTGAAGAGAGAGATTTGTCTCCAGACAAAATTATGGATAATATCAGAGGTTTTATCGAAGTTTCTGACGATAAGCTCGATTATGTTGCGGCTTTTTTAGATATGACTACCAACTATTACGAACATACTGGGGTTCAAACCTTAGCTCGCAGCTTGATCGATCGAGCTTATGCAGAAATTTAATCGTACATATAAAACCTAGTTTTAATAGTAAAATGGCGGCATCTACTACAGAAGTCGCCTCTCATTATCTATATCTCCTAATTCAGGTAGAAACAATTTATATTTCAAACACTACTCTTCTTAAATCGCCTCAAGTCAAACAGCACCACTATTTTTATTAAATAAAATCAGAACGGTTTTTAAAATAAGCTTGATATCGTATTGCAAGCTCCAATTTTCCTGATAGCGTAAGTCTAGTTTAATTACATCTTCAAAATTGCGCACTTGAGAGCGTCCATTGACTTGCCATTCGCCAGTCATGCCAGGTTTAACATCTAAACGTTGCCATTCAGGGACTTCGTAACTTGCTACTTCATCGGGAGTCGGAGGCCTAGTTCCGACTAAACTCATTTCGCCTCTAAGTACGTTCCAGAATTGTGGGAACTCATCTAAACTCGTCCGTCGTAAAAATTTGCCTACCCGTGTAATTCGAGGATCGTTATCATTTTTAAATATAGCTCCAGTAGCTTGATTAGCAATTTTAGATTTTAATTGTTCGGCGTTAACACACATCGAACGAAATTTCCAAATTTTAAAGCGTTTTCCCATCCACCCACAACGAATTTGTCCGAAAAAGATCGGGCCCGGGCTATCTACTTTGATTGCTAATGCGATCGGAATCAATATAATCCCTGTTATTATCAAACCAACTAAACTACCGATAATATCAATCGCTCTTTTAATCCAAGATTGGACGGATGGATGGGTGTGTGGTAATTCTTTTAATTTAACTCGATCTGATTGTTCTGCTCGATCGCTTGTATTCTCTTGTTTAATCTGAAATACTTCTTCTAATCCGGTCATAGATAGAACTGACATCACTGGAGGATGCAAGTTTTTTAGAATTAATTCTACTTGTTTTTCCTGTGTTGCTTTTAGGTTATGAACTAATGCCCCTACACCACTGCTATCAATAAATTTGGTTCTATCAAAGTTAAGAATTATCTTTTCAGGATAACTGGTTTTTTCTAAAAGTCGATCGAAAGTTTGTTTAAAGTGGACTGCTTCTAAAATGCTCAAGCGCGCTGGAATCTCAATGACAGCAGTATTTCGATCGAGATTAATAGAAAAATCTGCTTGAGAAATTTGGCTATTCATAAATATTTTCAGTAGTAATTTTAGTTGTTACCTTGACCGTTGCCGTTGTAACTTTTTAGATCGGATGAAAAACTTTCTCAGACCGCTAATTTGTTGAAAGAACAAATTCAGCTAATTATTTATCTATATCTTATTCTATTATTATCTCACAAACAGAATTGGAGTAATTGTCAGCCGATAACTAATCAACAATATGCCAGTGGTATTTTTAATTTCTATTCTTACTATTATCTCTTAATTTTTAGATTTTTAGAGGAAACTTTCCTGAATAAATAAATTTAAAACGATAAGATTTAGCGATATTTTACAAAGGACAAAGGAAGAATTTTGTCTTCAGTTAACTGTTCTTCTTTTGTCCCAAAATTTGGAGGCTCGAGCTAAACCGATCTAGACTGGTCTAAATGCTTAAATGCTAGTACCGATTTAGTTCGACTCGATTAATAAGCTCCTCGGTTTCTTCTTTGGTCTCGATTTCTACCTTCATTTTGACTTTTCATTTTCGCCTTAGCTTTAGTCGCACTTCTTTTTAAAGCTTGCAACCGCTCTTCATATTTTTTTCTCTGTCTGCGATTGGGGGTTTGTTCGATCAAAGTTTTCAAGGTACTACCAAGACTTTTATAAGCATTGGGAAGGTCATAACCGAAACGAGTAGCTAAAGCGATCGCTTTTTCATCGGCTTCGATCGCTTCGGTTAGAGTTCGCTCGCCATTGTTTTTTTGCCAGAGTCGATATCCAGAAATACCGCACAGAGATAAGGCTAATAACAACAGCAAACCGTCTTGAACCCATAATTCGCCTACAGCACCGCCTAAACCAATAGCTAGGGCTGCCATTTCCCAACCTTCTCTAGGAATAGTATCGTTTTGAATGCGAGCTACTTCGTGCCAAAATAATAGATTTCTTTGGTCAATAGAAAGGTTTTCCCATTTAGCGAGGTCAATTTGAATTTCTACTTCGTCTCTACCAATTTCTTCACAACGAATTAGAGGTGGATTTATTTCTGTATTAAACTAAGCGAATCAGTCACCTGGCCCGCTCGTCTTCAAAACGGTACGTGAGACTTTCACCTCATACCGCTCCTCAGAAACATGGTCTTTGTCATTAGTACCAATCTAGACCGGAATATTTTAAATCCAGATTCATTGTCCTCGATCGAACTATTTATCGAAGGTATTGAATGTGGATGTTAATCCCTCGATCGACTCCTTGTGGCGTTGATATTCGGCGATTAATTTTATGTTTTTCCGTGTCTTTTCGTGGTGACAATGTCGATGAAGTAGTTATAGATTAGAGTAGCTATTGCTGGCTCTAACTTTAAGTAGAGTTATGGGGTCGATTTCTCTTGTATCTTCATCTTTAAAGAACGATCCGCAGTGCGAGCATTTACCCTTTTGAATTTAGAGTAATTTTATTTTGATGGTTGGCATATTGGGGTACAATGCCATTCTGCTGCTCCAGTAAATCTTATCACCATTGTAATGATGGAGATCTTTAACTTTCAGGTACTGTAGCAACTTGAGAACAAAAGTTTTTGTAGCCTGCAAATCGTTTTAACACTATCACGTTGACTGGCTCGATAAATACGTCTTTGTAGAGAATATACTGTCTTTTCCGACTGTTTCCAGGGGAGTCTTCCAGTATAAGATTCTGCTTTTAGGTCTGTATTTAGACTTTATCATCGGTGAATACTATCTCTTTGTAACGTCCTTATCTTCCATGTTTCCACGCGTACGTCAGCTTATCTTAGGAATTACCCAGTCCTTTTGAGACTACCAATCGAGGATTCTCGATTGGTTAAGCATTTGCTTCTTACACAATCTTTCCTTTGAGTTACCTACATTAAGGATGTAGAGGTTGCATCTTGGTTGATTACTCTGCTTATCGACCTAAGCGAGAGAGTAATCTCAAAGGTTAATTCGTTCCTAACTAACTTTGGTTCTGACTTTAGAGTTCCTTTAAATCACCGGAGACATTTTGGGTGCAACCGATCGTTGATTCTGCACGATTAGCTTTGACTGAGACTCTGTCTCAATTTTCCGTCTCTTGGTCTTATTTTGACCGCAGCGCAATCAGTTTTATTTCGCTACTTCTTTGTTTTGGTAGTTTCGGTGACAATTAGGATTTCGTCTGAGAGTTTTGCTCTTTTGACTGCTCGTAGTCAGTTGCTAGCCGAGTTTCTACATAAAACTTGTATAGTTCGACATTTAACCCCGCTTTAGGGATTGATGACCATTCTCTACCCTAGGGGTTATGCTTTCACTCCTGCACCTGGAGGGATGGACTTGTCTGTTTCTTAAAAGATTATTAAGATCAGGTATTTTCGTCCTATTTCTTAAGTCTCGCGACTTTAGCTGTAACTATTTATACCAAACTCACCATCAAGTTAGTCAAGTTGTCAAGGTACTAATAGCAAATCAAGATAGCTATTATATTTTCCTTGCGGCTAATCCCTCAATTCCTTACAGGAAAAGATTTCTAGCCAACGAATCGCACAGAACCTTCTACCATCACCCAACTTTGTAATTCTGGTGGAAGTAAAGTTTTTAATCGTCGCAGTTCGCTCATTTCTGCTCTTGCAGAAGATGTGGCATAAGATGTCATTGATCTACCTCAGTTCATACCCTATTACAACATGATTCTATTTTGGATCGTAACTAGATTTTGTTGGGTAGGATTGGCTGCAAGGAGGTATTTTCAGAAAAATAGATTAATTTTAGATCGGTATTAATAAAATTTTTGTAAATTGGATTTGGAGGAAAGGATTTTTGTCTTTCAAGTTCTATTATTTTTGAAGATGGAACGAGGTCTTTTATGGTTGCCATTGCTGGGGATATTTTGCTGGCTCGCTTGGAGCGGTTGGAATGAGTACCGAAAAATTGAAGCTTACCGAGTTTGGGCCGAAGCTTATGAGAAAACGAAATACGATATCTATTCAGTTGTCGGCCAAAAAGATCGCGATTTAACTTGGGGTCAACCAACTCGAAGCGGGCCTGTAAATTTACAAACTTTTTGTTTGGATGAGATTGAAGCGGTTAATTTATTAATAAATCAAGAATTGGCTAATTTAGATAATCTCGATCTAAACGGTTCTGTCGCGATCGAATTTAAATTTTTAGAAGATCGCAATTCTATCTGCATACCTTTTACCCAAGTCTCCTTAGCAGCAGAATGGGTAAAATATTTACGACAAGAAGTAAGTAAATACAGATAGCCAGAATTACACAAAGTTAGTAGAGCCTGTTAAAAACATAATCAGCCAGTTCAATGAGTGATTGGCGAGAATCAGAAGGTGCAAGACAAATTAAATTTTTTTCAGCTTCTTTGGCATGATATGAGGCTAATTCTCTAGAGCGATCTATTCCGTTACTTTCTCTTACTATAGTTAGAGCTTGTTCTATGTCTCCATCTTCACTAAATTCTCGCTCGATTAAAGTTTTAAGCAAAGGTTTCTCTTCGATTGCATACAAAGCTGGAGCTGTAATATGACCGCTAATTAGATCTGAACCTGCCGGTTTGCCTAAAACCTCTGTTGAACCTGTAAAATCTAGGATATCGTCAACAATTTGAAAAGCTAAGCCTAAATTTTTGCCATAAGCATATAAATTTTTAGCTGTTTCTTCAGAAACTTCGCTTAATAGACAGGCTGATTTTGCGCTGTTAGCAATTAATGAGGCTGTTTTATAGTAACTTTTTTCTAAATAGCTTTCTAGTGATAAATTAGTTTCAAATCGATTTAATCCCTGGAGGATTTCTCCTTCAGCAAAATCTTTAATTACTTCTGACAATAGTTTGACTACTTCAAGATTATCCAAATTTGCTAAATACCAAGAAGATTGAGCAAATAAGAAATCACCTGCGAGTACCGCAATTCGATTGTCAAATAAACTATTTACTGTCGGTACGCTGCGACGAACGGAGGCCTCGTCAACAACATCATCGTGTACTAAACTAGCAGTATGAATCATTTCTGTAATTTCTGCCAAACGCCGATGACGTTGCGTTATTTCTCGATCGAGCATAGTAGCTCGACTGACTAGCAAAACAATAGCCGGTCTAATTCTTTTTCCTCCCGCTCCGAATAGATGTTCTGCTGCGGCTCCAAGAATAGGATGACGTGCTCCTATTAGCTTTTTGAGATTGTCTGTCAAAATTTTGAGATCGGTGTCTATGGGATCGAATAAAGACGTTACAGATATCATTGGTTAGCAAGTTTAGCCCGATGAGTTTACGAAAGTTTACATATTCTTATTGTTTATTTTAAGCCGATCTTTACCCAACTAGAAAATTTTGTTTTAATCCTTTGCTAATAAAAAACAAAAAGAAAATATTACGTCAAGTTTGTAACTATAAATCTTGTGAATTTTATGCTAATCTTATAATGAGGGTTATAAGAATTTTCACTTAGACCAGATTAGACAAAAAGCCGGAAGAAACAAATATTCCGTTTTGGGTATTAATTAAGTTTCAGTCGCGATCGCAAGATGCAATTGATATCTTATTCGGTTAAGTAAACCCTAGTTTAATTACATTCTCAATAGACTCCTTAAAGAAGAAACTACTTTCAGTATTACATTTGGTTATGACTGTTTAGTTTCTGAATCAGAATTTGTGAAGAAAGGTCTAGAAAATAGAATGTTATTAAACAATTAAGATTAGTTTGTTTGTCAAGCTGATTACAGAGGAATTGGCTTTTAAGATAAAGCTAAATATATCCTTATATGGTCGAGGACGAACTGACCTAACTAGTTTCTTGTCATTACATCGTACACCACAATCAATTACGGAGATAGACTTGTGATCGTTTTGCTCATTGCCGCCATTAGTTATTTGCTAGTTATATATTGCTTATTAATTTTAGCTCAGCGTTTTTTCAAAGTTGGTTCTAGCTCGACAACTAGAGATCTCGGATAAACAAAAGATCTCGACATAAACATACTTCACTATTATAATCCATTCTCGATGCCAAAATTATTTTGACAAATAATGTGAGGAAGAGAAGTATTTTCAACGACGGGAGTATAGCCCAACCAAGATCGAGACAGTAGAGCGAACTTTTCAGGATCGCCACTAACACAAAAGCGAGTTGGTAATGGATTGCTGGGGTTTTTAATTCCCAGCAATTTCATTTCTCGCTCTGCTGCCAAAACTACGTATTGAGCTGGATCGACGATCGAGATTGAGGCAGGGAGAATTTCTCGAAATACTTTTGCCAAGTGACGGTAATGAGTGCATCCATAGATCAAAGTATCAATATTACGGTCGAGTAGGGGTGATAAGTATTGACTGACTACTTCTAAAGTATGGGGATCGTGGATACGATTTTGTTCGATTAAAGGAACTAATTTCGGACAAGGAATTTGCCAAACATCAATATTAGGTTCAATTTCTAGAAGAGCATTAAGATAAGCGTTGCTGGCAACAGTAGCAGAAGTAGCGAGAACGCCGATTCTTTTACCTCTTTCGACAGCTGCCTTTGCTCCAGGTAAAATAACCCCTAAGATCGGAATACTAAATTCAGTCCGTACTAGATCTAAAGCTAAAGCTGAGCTAGTATTGCAGGCCATAATAATCATCTTTACATCTTGCTTTGTCATCCAAACAAGAATTTCACGAACGTATTGCAAAATTTCTTCAGGGGAACGAATCCCGTAAGGAAGTCTCGCGCTATCTGCAAAATAAAGAATTGATTCTGAAGGTAACTGTCTGTAAAGTTCTTTTAAAACAGTCAAGCCACCAATACCACTATCAAACACTCCTACACGTAAAGATTGAAATTTTCTCATCAGATCGGGATAAAGTAACAATTATATTCAGTTTTGCCTAATATAATCTAAAATACCGTCGGCGATCGCCCTTGCCATTTCACGGCGATAATGAGGATTGCGAAGTTTTAAAGCATCCTCGCGGCCGGTAACAAAGCCGACTTCAACTAAAACTGCAGGCATTGCTGACTTTCTTAAGACGTAAAATCGAGCTTTTCTTACTTTGCGATCGTTAATCGGAAGGCTTCTAAGAACTCTATTGTGAATTGTTTGAGCCAAACGGCGACCGCTATTGTAATAATAAGTCTCCAAACCATTCACATCTTGACGGCGCATATTAATAGCATTGGCATGAATGCTTACAAATATATCCGCCTGTTGTTTGTTAGCCATTTGAGTTCTGCCAGCCAAGCTGACGAAATAATCGCTTTGCCGAGTCATTTTAACTTGTACGCCTTCTTGCTCTAAGAACTGACGCACCATTAGAGAAATAGGTAAAACAATGTCCTTTTCCCTTAATCGGCCGATACCAACAGCTCCAGGATCTTTACCGCCGTGACCGGGATCGAGCATTACCATTACCCTTTGATTTGAACGACGATTGTACCTTCTATTTCGATAAGATCTCGAAGTAGAATAAGGCGATTGAAAACCCGAGTCGATCGGAGAGCGAAGGGGACTTGAAGTTAAGATTAGTTGCCGCATCGAAAGAGCTAACAATTGATTGCTCACTCGATCGAATTTGCCAATTCTAACTCCTAACGCTGGTTTGAGAATAATCTCAACCGAACTGTCGTCTCGCTCGCGGATACTTAGATTAGAAATGGGACTATTTTTGGGTAATTGGCCTTCAGCAAAAGAACCATTAAGTCCTAATGAGCGATCGCCCAAGCTGACTTTTAAAGTCTTAGCTAGCTTAGCATTAGGAATAATTATTTCGTAGACGTTAAGACGACTATTTTTGTTAATTTTTGCTTCGATCTCCCGATCTGCTTTAATTAACAATTGTGGTTGTCGGCTGTTGCTCTTGACTAATTCGAGAGAATCAACCAAAGGAACTGAAGCGTGACGAGCAGGACGAAGGTTTCTATCGTGCTGAGATTTTGTAGTTATATTCGCTCGTTCAATTCGATTTGGTGGTGTCTTAGTTATTTGCCCCGCTTGTGGCAAGATAATCAAACCGCCCAATCTACTGAAAGATGCTCGCAAGTCAGGGCTATCGGGATCTACATTTAATGAAATCCGCGCTACCGGTGGAAAACTAGATTCTTGAGTAAACTTGATTTCTTCAATTAGATTGCGATCTACTTTTAAAAAACTAGACTCAAAATGTGCTGGCAGTAAAATCCCTTCTAAATAAAAGTCAATGCGACGACGATCTTGGCTGCGCTTGGCAATGATTTTATTGTTGGCATTATTTCCATCAATTTCAATGAATAATCCTTTGCCACGAAATTCAAAAGAAGAGGAAGGCTTTGTTTGGTGACGGGATATCGGTGGAAGGGAACGACGAATATTATTATCGCTTCGGATTGGTTCTATATTCCGCAGGCTGTTTGGAAATTTGCGGTTGATTTCCCGATTGGAAGCATAATTATTGTTTGATTCGCCAGAAATCTCTTGTTGCTTTGGCAATGATGAAATCGAAATTCTTTGCGGATTGGGTAAGGTAACTACCCAGCGAGTTGCAGAAATTCCCTTAAATTTAACTTGTTTTGGATCGATGGTGTACCCAGAGGCTAATTCAAGAACTATCCGCGTAGTTTTCTGGTCAAATTGCCCGATGCGAACCCGATTAACCGCTTTACCTATGGATTTATTAATTGTCGAACGTCCTAGATTAGTACCCGGTAAATCTATTACCAAACGATTGGGCCCGGGATTAGTAATTAATTGGGCCGAAGGTTGTACTCCCTCCTCAGTAACAAATGTTAGTTGATTGCGATCTGATTCGAAATCCCAGAAAAGTAGTTTTCCTGCTCTAGCCGGACAAGAGAACAGAAAAACGCTTAGTATATTTAGTAGTAATAGCCAGCGAAGTCTCACAATTGTTACTCCTCACAGATATTTAAGTGCTGAGAGCTTGGCGTAATGTATTTTCGCCCCAGTCAATTTAAGTATTTATACTTACTTAAATTTTTTTTGCTGTTTACAAACAAGCCGATAGATATTCTTATTTAGGTAATTAAAGCATTAACTGGCTAGTTGTCAATTTTCCTATCGAGCCTGCTGTAATTATCAGCTAAACAAGACGAAAATCAAGTTCCATTAGTTTCACGGTTGACACAACATAAAATAAGTATTACGAAAGTAAACTGAATCTTTATATCTATTCATTTTGAGACTCGGAAGTTGAAGTTGGTTGGCCAGCAATTTCTTGAGTTGAGTTAGCTGTTGTTAAAGATGATTTTGGCTCTTGAAATACTAATCTTAAAAAAGGAGGCGCGACAAAAGTAGTTAAAATTACCATCATAATAATTGCCGCGTCTGTTGATTCTGATAGTGCGCCGCTAGATGCTCCCACTCCAGCAAAGACAAGCCCGACTTCTCCTCTCGGAATCATTCCTACACCAATAGCTAGTTTGTTGAGGTCTCCTTGGCCAAAAACAGCAAAACCTGCGATTACTTTACCAATAATTGCGACCACAATTAAAAAAGCAGCAATAATTAATCCTTCTCGATTGGCAGGAATTGTTGGATTTAAAACGCCTAAATCAGTTTTTGCACCGACGCAAACAAAAAATATTGGTACTGCTACATCTGCAACTGGAATTACTTGTTCTTCTAGTTCTTTACGCTTTTCTGTTTCCGCCAAAATTAACCCAGCAGCAAAAGCTCCCAAAATTGCTTCTAATTGAATGACAGTAGCTATATAGGAAAGTGAAGCGGCAAAGATTAATGCAGTTATCAGTAATTCCCCTCGAGTTTGCATCTTATTAACTAACTCGACAAAGAACGGACTTAGTAAACGACCAATTACGATCGCTCCGATTAAGAAAGCACCAGCACTGATAATTAAATAAACAACATTGATTACTTGAATTTCACCAGTTTTAACTAAACTAGCCACTACAGCAAGAACGACAATTCCTAAAATATCATCTAAAACTGCAGCTCCAATAATAATCTGACCTTCTTTAGATGTCAGACGATTTATTTCTGCCAGCACTTTAGCTGTGATACCAATACTGGTTGCGGTTAGAGCTGCACCCGCAAAAATAGCTGGAATTGCTGGAGTATTGAAGATGTATATCAAACCAGCCGTGCCAGAAGCAAAGGGAACAACAACACCAACAACTGCAACGACTGCGGCCTGAGGGCCTACTCGAATCAATTCTTTTAGATCTGATTCTAAGCCAATCTCAAATAGAAGAATAATTACTCCAAGTTCAGACAGTAATGATATTACCTCACTTTGAGACTTAAAAATTGATTCGGCTGCTTCTGGCGGAAGATTCGCTGTTTGTTCTAGGAAGTTAATAATTAGAGAGTCGCTAGCATTAGTACCTCCTTCAGGAAAAACAAGTAAACCTAATGCTGAAACTCCAATTACTACGCCACCAACTAATTCGCCTAACACTGGTGGCAAATTGATCCGAGCGCAAATTTCACCTCCTAATTTGCTGGCAAAATAGATTATAACTAGACTAAGTAAAACTCCTGCGAGGATGAGCGAGCCTTTCTCTGATTCTGTGAGTGCTTCTGTGGTCGTTGCTAAAAGATGATAATGGTAATTAGTAAACACGGAATAATCGGTAATGGTTGAGTAGAGATAATTGAGATAGAAAGTACAATCTATCATTCATTTTGAGCTTCAAATCACTTTTATATAATTTACAGCGTCTCAACCAAATTTCTCTTATATTTGTTGACTTAGTTTGTGTTTAAGCAGACACTTTCAATATTTTTAAACACCAATGTCAAGAATCCTTAAATTTAATCGCAGTTTTTTGAGGATTTTATTATTTTTGAGATATTTTTTACGAGTGGCTCTACTTTCCCTAACTTTTATATCCTAGCTTTAATGATTATATTGTCTAATATCGATAAATCTAACTATCTTAAGTGCAACTGCTATTATGTCTTATTTATCTAAAATTATGTAATACTTTACTATTTAAATTGATAAAGCTGAAAAATCATTATGGAAAAGCGACAATTAAACTCTATGATTTAAACCATAGAGTTTGAAATCAAATATAAACAATTAACTAGAATTATCCGACTGAAGTAGCATCAGTTGTTAGATCGACCAAGTGCTTCTTCACAATTAAAGATATATCTTAGGAGCAATTTATAATCTTTGACGCGAAACCAGTTTTTCAATATTTGCTTGAGTTTCGTGTAATAGTTGCTCTCTACTATTAGTTGCTGTAGTAAGGGTTGGAAGGAGGTTGCGAGCCTGTAAAGTCATATGAAGTTGTAATTGTGCTACATATTCGCTAATGTCCTCGCGAAACATTTCGTTTTGAGATTTAGTTGATTGTGTTTTCAAAATATTTTAACCCTTCTTACCTTGCAAGATTATTAGTCAGTAC
The DNA here is from genome assembly GCA_030065265.1 of Prochloraceae cyanobacterium. GTDB lineage: Bacteria > Cyanobacteriota > Cyanobacteriia > Cyanobacteriales > JASJDA01 > JASJDA01. Next base: position 6,570 of record JASJCW010000001.1, on the reverse strand, counting down.
CAATAGAAGTTATCATATCGCTGGAGTCATCTTTAGGTTTGAAACTAAAGTTTAAACAATTCTCAATATAATTTTTTAAAAATATTCAAATTAGTTTATTTTTCTTTAAAATAAATTTTTAGAAAAATCATGTAGATCTGAAAATCAGAGGATAAATTGAAATTTCGACAGTGCAGTAAATCAAATTGTAGGCCTAATACAATACCATATCAAGTATCATTTAGCAGTTATTTAATATATTTTTACTTCTCTATGTCACTACCGACCGTAATCTTACCAGGTTTTTTTGCCAGCTCAAAAGAGTATGATGATTTTCAAACAAATTTGAATCAATTAAATATTCCTACTGTCACAGTACCTTTACGAAAAAGAGATTGGCTAGCAACAGTAGGTGGTCGCTCTGTAGTTCCAATTATTCAGCAACTCGATCGCACCGTAAAAAATGCATTAAATAAATTTCAAGTATCTCGCGTCAATTTGATCGGACATTCAGCCGGAGGATGGATCGCTCGAATTTATCTCGGAGAATTTCCTTATGACATCCACGGAGATCGAAACGCTATTTGGAACGGAAGAGATCGAGTCAATACTTTAGTTACTCTCGGCACTCCTCACGTCAGCAAAGAACGTTGGACGAAACGCAATTTAGATTTTGTTAAAAATAATTATCCCGGTGCTTTTTATGAAGATGTTAATTATGTTTGTGTCGCCGGAAAGGCTATATACGGAAAAAGACAGTTGGGTAGCTGGTTGGCTTATAACAGTTACCAATTAACTTGCGGTACTGGAAATTGTTGGGGCGATGGTATTACTCCGGTTGTTGCCGCTCACTTAGAAGGAGCTAATAATATAACTCTAGAAAACGTGAGACACTCTCCTGCTGCGTCGGGAATTTGGTACGGTTCTCGAGAAATAATTAAATCTTGGATTTGTTACTTGTCAAATTAGCTTTTTTATGCTTCTGAAAAATCAATTTTTACTAAACTAATGATAAGCAACTTTACTTACCAAGATTTTCGGAGATCGCCATATGTTTCAGCAAAAAAAGTTGTTCCTCAGAGAGTTGAAGCAGTTATATTGAGTAATGTTTCGCAAGATGATACTGCATATAAAGTTTTGAACTTTACTTTATAAACAATTTTGCCTGAATAGGTTTCACAACTTTACTTTTTTTTAAAAAACTTTGTTTTTGTACTTGTCATTACCTTAATTTTTGTTTACAATATTAAGTAAGGTAAAGCAAAGAACTTAATCTACTTGACAGGAGTAAGTTGTTAAGTCGCTAACGAGGAGACTTGTAGAAGTCTAAAGTTATAAAAACATTTTATAGCTAAGAACAATTAAGTGGCTGTCATAGTCCCTTCTAAGTTTCATGAAAAAGCTTTACTAAAAAAAATAAATTAAACTACCTTGGGCCGCAGGGGAATTAATGCTCGAAGATCTGCTCTTTAATAGAACTGCAAGCAATCAAAAAATATTCTAGTAGTTTCGGCAGGACATGAAAATATGAGACCTAGAAGTAAGGTAACTAAAAATAGGCAATTTCAGCTCGAGAATCCCAAATTGCAAGTTTGGGAACGTCCAACAAGTAAACATTTGTTTTAGTTAATTAATCTTATACAGCAATGAACATCATATCTATCGCTACAGCAATTTTTAGACCCAACTTTTCTACCAACTACGTATCCCAAATCGCTTGGACTATCTTCCGAGTTGTTGCTGGTGTATTCATGATTCACAATGGCTTAGATAAGCTAGGCAACATCGAAGGCTTTGCGATCGCATACGTTCAATACATTGGATTACCTTTCCCGATCTTCTTTAGTTACTGTGCCGCCTTCACTGAATTATTAGCCGGGCCTTTAGTTGCTCTAGGTTTATTCACAAGACCTGCTGCTTTCGGCTTATTATTCACAATGTCTGTAGCGATGTACCACCACATTAAATTGGCTGGTTTAAGCGTTACTAGCATTGAGTTAGCTGGACTTTATGCAGTTTGCTATTTATTCTTAACAGTTAACGGCCCTGGCTTATTCTCCGTGGATTCCTTGATTTATGGTTGGTTAAGTTCCAAATCTAGCGACATGCAAGACAAAATCGAGTCTGCTCCTGCTAAAGAAGTTGCTCTTAACAAGTAAGCAATAGTTACTTCAAGAGCTAAACTCTAATTAACTTAATAAAATAAGGTTGAGAGAGCGATTCAGAAAAGTTGCTCTCTTTCATTATTTGGGGAGTGTTTTAAAGTAGTGTGAGAAATTCTTGGTTTTGATTATTCTTGAACCACCATTTTTTTAGAAGATTTAACACTAAAAACCGCAACTAAATTATTGTCAAACCAAATCTTTACCTTATTAGCTAATCTCAGTTCTATTGTCGGCTGTTCTATTAATTCCTCAGCTTCCATAATCGATCGAACTGTTTCTCGATCGCAACAATGAATGTGTATAACACCCCACCATCTTGAAACCTTACAATTTGCCAAAGGAATTAGCTTTTTTAACTCGTCTCTGTCTTCTCTCCAAAAGTCCCAGATTAGTTGAGTTAATTGATTTGCTCTTTTCATGGTTGATAATTCCTTTTAATTTACATTCAACATCAAGCTAGTTACTAAAGCAATTATTTAGAAACAACATAGTTGTAATCGATCTGAATTGTTTGCCGAAGCACCGCTCGAAAGAATAAATTTGTTTGTGTTAAGTTAGCCAATTTACTACCTAAATCGAAAAAAAAGATTAACACTAGTTAGAGATATTTACTCAGAAAAAATCTTTAATTGACTTCGACTTAGTTCGTCTATAAGTATTGAAGCCCAAGTAACCAGAAAATGGCTGAATAGCGACAAAAGACTTAATGATGTATGTTAGATAATAAAAAATAAAGCATTCTCCCAAAGCTAGTTAATAGTTAGTTTTAGGCGATTATTTCGCCTAGCTAAAAGTAACAGAAATAGCAAATAATGTTTATATAAATACACAAACACGACAATTAGGCACAGTTCTGATATCTTCAAGCAAGACCCGTAAAATTTTTATATTTTGAATGGCTAACACTACTTGGAGTCGCCGCCATATTATTTCTTTAATAGATTTAGTTGCCGAAGAATACGAAACAATCTTAAAAACGGCTGCTAGCTTTCGAGAAGTCCTCTCCCGAAGGACAAAAAAAGTGCCCGCTTTACAAGGAAAAGTGGTTGCCAATATGTTTTTTGAACCTTCAACCAGAACTCGAAGCAGTTTTGAATTAGCTGCTAAACGATTATCTGCAGATATTCTCAACTTTTCGCCAGGAACTTCTTCTTTGACTAAAGGAGAAACCATTTTAGATACGGCGAAAACCTATTTAGCGATGGGTGCAGATATTATGGTGATTCGTCACAAACAAGCAGGAGTTCCCCTGACGATCGCCAAAGCAATGGACGATCTTGGTGCGGGGGTGAGCGTTCTCAATGCTGGAGACGGACAACACGAACACCCTTCTCAAGCACTACTGGATCTTTTTACAATTTGTAGTCTCTTAGACTCGAAAGATCCTCGATTGGAATTACTCAAAGGAAAAAAAATTGCTATTGTTGGCGATATTTTGCACTCGCGAGTAGCAAGATCTAATATCTGGAGTTTAACAGCCGCAGGAGCAGAAGTTCATTTAGCCGGGCCGCCAACTTTATTGCCAAAATTATTTTCAGAAATGGTCGAAGACGATCGCGCTAAATTATTAAAACTTGATTGGCAGCTCGAACCAGCCTTAAAAAATGCTGATTTTGTGATGACTTTGCGCTTGCAGAAAGAAAGGATGAACCAAAATTTACTGCCCAGTTTGCAAGAGTATCATCGACTTTATGGTATCACTCGCGATCGCCTCGAATTGTGCCGATCTGGAGTTCAAATTCTTCATCCGGGCCCGGTTAATCGCGGAGTAGAAATCAGTTCCGATTTAATGGACGATCCTCAATTAAGTTTAATTTCTCAACAAGTCACCAATGGGGTAGCCGTGCGAATGGCTTTATTGTATTTAATCGGCAGCACTAAAAGCTAGATTAAGAAACGATCGAAAATAATTTGTGGAATGTCCATCCAAAAGGGAATAAAGACCAATAAAATCAAATAAGCAAATTGGACTCTCGGGCGATCGCAAGAGCATTGAGCCAAACCCATCACGGCTAAAAGTGAGGCAAACCCACCAACGGGAACTAGAGGGTAAGTTGTAATAATGAATAACATTAATATATAATCGCGGCGATCGTAGAGCCATTTTAATTGAGGGACAAGAAAGGCGATCGCAACCATTCCCTCGCAGAGAATAGTCCAATAAGACAAAATGACGCTTAAAAAAGCCAATTGCGGGCTAGTTGTTAAAAGGGCTTCTTGACCGAGGCTAGTAGCAGCAAAATAGTCGAGTAATTCCCGGTTATTGTACAATACTTCGGCCGGCAAACCGCCAAATAAATAAGCGGCCATTTCTAGCCTGCGATCGAGTAAGATGGTCGCTTGCAGGAAAGATCCGTCAAAGAATTGGAGTGCGATTATTTTCCACAAAGTAGCAAAAAAAAAGCACAAGCCAATTAATAATCTGCCATTCCAAGAAAGAATATCTCGGGCATTTTTGGTTCTAACAGCTAAAAGACAAACTATACACCAATAATTAGTTAAATAATGATGGTTATCAAATTCATACCAGAAAGCTACATTAGTAGCAACAAAAGAGAATACTAATACAGCCCACAAAAATCTACGAGTCAAAAAATCAGAAGAAACGAGCATGATAGCGCACAAAATTGGCAGCACCATCGATTTGAGGGGATTATAAGGCGGGCTGTATAATAGCAGTGCAATGACAGTTAATCTTAAAATTAAGAGGTCTTTTGGTTGCTCTTTTACTTTAGCAATAACGCGGTCTAATCGATGGATAATATTCAAGAACGTTTTGCCTCCACTATTTCGGTTAAAGGCTCGTACCAAATAATATTTTGATTACTATCGTATTGTAAATGCCAAATTCTAATTTTGACTGCCTCGAGATTGAAAGTAGATTCTCCAGGAAGATCGGAATATTTATCTTTTGCTTGCAAGCGATATATTCCTTCAATTCGAGTTTTTCGGAGGTCTGAATTAAGAATTTTTTCTGCTGTTAATTCTAATAATTCTTGTTTGGGGACGGTTTTAATCAGTTTTAGTTGTTGTGGTGAAATAACTTCATTTTCAAAAGCCAGATCTATTTCTAGAGATCGCCCCGACTTAGTTATACCCCTAACTTCTACGACGCGGTTACTGGGTCTATCGATGGATGAAAACATCCCAAAACCGCCCCCCTTCCAAGGAGTTAGCTTCACGGTAGATACTAAAAACAGTTGTCGTAAGGCAATCACAATTAATAATAAAGGGACAAACCAAAATTGCAAGAATTTAATTGTTTTTGGGGAGTTTAATCCGCCCATAATTAAATCTAAATTATCAATAAAATTTAAGTCACTATTTTCGTAGCTTACTACTTATTTGCTTATTTCATGTTAATTTCATTTTTAGTTAATCTAGTCAAAATGAAATTGAAAAATTTGAAATCGGGCTTAATGCTGTTGGAACTGGGGATAAAGGGATGATATTTTTGAGATTTAATTAATTAAATCTTGCGATCGCGAGAAAATTGCGATTTCAGTTATTTTTTCTGAGATTTTGGTTTACTAAAAAACATATTCAGCATATAAATACCAGTAAATAACATCACTACCAAACCCAATCCATTTAGAAGTAAATAACCGAGTTGAAATTGCCCCAAAAAAGAGCCTCTGTGAATTTCCATCAAAAAGTGAATCTTGCGATTGGGAATTTTTAAACCAATATCTGCTATTCTGTAAGCCATGCCAGTCAAAGCAGTAACAAATAGAGGTAAAAAAAGAATCGGTGCAAGTTGACGGTGAAATTTGCGAATTAAACGCTGATTCATAATTATTTAATCCTGAAAAAATTAACAGCAACCTAAAATCATGAAAGAAGAGGTGTTAAAAGCGACGTTTAACAACTTCTTAGCTAGACGTAAAATGGGGATACTCTAAATCTAGAATTCCCGATCGAGATAAATAAAGTAACTTTAGCCCGATCTAGAAAAGAGCAAAAATCCTCTCAACCAGAAAATTCGATCTAACAACAGAAAGTTTTTAACTGAATTAAAAAAATAGTTAAAAAGCTAATTTCAGCAGGATTTAAATTCAAAATGAACTTTGAAATCAAAAACTTTAACAAGTCAACCAATAACACCAATCAAGATAGCTTGGTAATAAGTTTTGCACCCCTATCCATCGAAGAAGTGTATCGACTTGCGGATAATTCTGGCAACGGGGCTGTGGTTTTAATGAGTGGAACAGTGCGCGATCGCACCGACGGTCGAGCGGTAAAATATTTGGAGTATCAAGCTTATCAACCAATGGCAATTGAAATATTTCGCTCGATCGCAGCTTTTATTCGCCAAAACTGGCAAGATACTAATACTATTGTCATTCATCATCGCATTGGCAGTTTGCAGATCGGGGAAATTAGCGTTTTAGTAGCTGTGGGATGTCCCCATCGCGGTGAAGCTTTT
>JASJCW010000091.1 GCA_030065265.1 Prochloraceae cyanobacterium | reverse complement strand
AAATGATTGAAGTGGTAAATAATCATGAACATTACTTATTTAGAAGCAGGAAGATTGAATAAAGTCAAAGCAGCTAGCACAACTCGTCGCGTAAATTTAGGAACTGTTGCAACAATTTTAAGCGACAACTTAAAGCCACAAGCTGGCGACTTAGTTTTAGCCCGAGTTGAAAAAATCGGACATCACAAACAGATCGAACTACCTAGCGGACGCAAAGCCAAATTATTTCCTGGAGATGAAATAATAGTTTCTTATGGAAATCGTTACGCTCCAGATCAATTTGAAGCAGAAATTCCACAAGACTTATCCCCTTGCCATTTAGTGGCTGCTGGGGGATTAGCTGCTACAGTGGTATCTCAACACGCTAAAGTGGCTGCGCCAACTACAATTCAACCGATTGGATTGCTCGGCGATCGAGATGGCAAGCCAGTAAATTTACGTAATTGGGCTTTACCATTAATTTGTTATGTAGGCAAACGACCTTTAACAATAGCTGTAGTAGGTAGTTCGATGAATTCTGGTAAAACAACAACTGCAGGCAACTTAATTAAAGGTTTAGTGCTTTCGGGTAAAAAAGTAGGAGCAGCAAAAATAACTGGAACTGGTTCTGGTAACGATTTATGGTTAATGCGAGATGCTGGAGCTAGTCGAGTGATTGATTTTACCGATGCGGGGTTTGCTTCAACTTATCGAGTCGAACCAAAAGAAGTTGAAACAATACTCGATATTCTCACCAATAACTTAGCTATTTCTGGTGTAGACGCAATTGTTCTTGAAATAGCAGATGGTTTGTACCAACAAGAAACATCAAAATTAGTATCTTCTCCCGTCTTTCGCGATGTTGTCGATGGAGTAGTATATGCCAGTAATAGTTCTTTAGGAGCAAGTACCGGCGTAAAATTGCTTGAAAGTTATCAACTACCAGTATTGGCAATTAGCGGTGTAGTCAGTTCGTCTCCCCTTGCAGCTCGAGAAACAGCTCTTGCTACGGGTTTATCTGTCCTCAATACAGAAAAGCTTTGCAATCAAGCCAGTAACTTAATATCATCCTGGATTCAATTTCCAGTACCGGTATCTGTTTGAAGTGTTTAAGCTTTTTGCTGTGTTTTGTCATTTTGGGTTAATTTAACGAATCAGTAAAAAAATATCGACCTTAATCCAAAGTGACAAGTTAGTGAGGGCTTTTCTCAAAAATCTCCTTAAAACCAATTGTTCAAAATAATGCTACAAATAATTCTCCATATCTTTTGGCTATTTAGGGAATTGGTATAACTTTAAGCAAAATTTGGTACGACCAATCGAGCAAATAGTATTCTTGAGAGGAAAAAATGACAAACAAAGAAATTCCTCGGGCATTTCAAGGTCGTCGCATTAGATTATTATTCCGTTTAGTTATTAACGGTTTTTTGCAAGTTGGTGCAACCGTTGCTAATGCAAAATTAGTGAAATTGTGCTTCGATCGCCTGATAACATCGGTCAATCCAGCTTTCAATACAATGGCATTACCGATCGGAGTCGGTTTATTTGCAGCAACGGGGATTTTGGCCTGGCTGCGAGTAGTAGAAAGAATTGATGCCGAACGACTCAGCCAGGAATATGCCTGCGAAATACGTATGGCTTTATATAATAAACTGGCATCTGTTGCCCCTCGCGCGCTGCAAAGTCGCACTCATGGAGGATTGATGTTGCGCTTTGTTGGGGACTTAAATTCGGTCAGAAAATGGGTCAGTTTGGGTTTGGCACGTTTAATTATCGGCGGCGTAACGATAGTAGGAACGTTATTAGCCTTGGCTTTGATTAGCAAAACTTTAGCAATAACCATCGCCCTCGTTTTACTGTTGGGAATTTTAACAGCATATAAGGTAGGCCAGCAAATGCAGAAAGCGGCAAAAGAAGCCCGTCGTCGCCTTTCTCGCTTGGCAGGAAATATTAATGAGAAAGTAGCGACGATCGCCGTAGTACAAGTTTTCGGACAGTCCGAGCGAGAAGAAAAACGTTTGGCTCGTCAAAGTAAACGTCTTGAAGATGCTATGGTGAATCGGGCTGTAGTTGCCGGTCAACTGAGAGGTTTAACCGAGATAACGGCTACTTTTGCTTCTGGTGCTGCATTGTTAGTCGGTGCGGCAGAAGTAGCAGCCGGTCATACTACCCCAGGTACGGTAGTAGCGGCAATGACAGTAGTGAGCTTTTTAGTGCCTCGTTTTCGCGATTTGGGAAGGGTACAAGAATACTGGCACAATTCTCGAGTTTCGTTAGGAAAAATAGCAGAATTTATGAATATACCTTCTTTAGTCGCGGAGATACCTAAAGCTCCCGACCTAATTTTAGGGCCCGGATCTTTGCAATTCGATTCTGTTAGTTTAGGTGGTGCTTTATTTCAAGTTAGCGCGATCGCCAGAGCGGGTGAAGTTGTGGCTTTAGTCGGGCCTAATGGTGCTGGCAAATCAACTATGCTTTCTTTGGCTGCTCGTTTAATCGACCCCGATTGTGGGACAATCCGTTTGGACGGACAAAACTTAGCCACTCACAGTTTAGCTTCAGTACGTCGCGCGATCGGCATGGCTACGCCCGATTTACCCTTATTGCGGGGCACGGTCGAGCAAAATCTCCTCTATCGCTGGCCCGACGCTCCAGAGGAAGAAATCAGAAGAGTTTGGGAATTGTGCGGTATTGATGAAGTGCTAGCCGAATTAAGCGAAGGGGCGCAAACTAAAGTATCCGAAGGTGGAATCGGTTTATCGGCCGGCCAGCGTCAAAGGATTACTTTAGCCAGAGCTATTTTAGGCAACCCACCAATCTTACTGCTCGACGAAATAGATGCTAATTTAGATCCTCAAGCAACCGCAGCAATCGATCGCATCTTAGTCGAATTTCCGGGAACAATTTTATTAATTACTCACCGCTTCGAGCGTTTGAATGCGGTGGATACGATTTGGTATTTAGAAGATGGTAAGTTAAAAGAAGTCGGTTCTACCGAAGTTATCCTTCAAGGTAGCGGCCCGACTTTCAAGTTCTTTAACTCTAAACTGGCTTATCTTTAATTTTGAAAGCAGATTCTGTTCGAGATCGGCGCGGATCTCAATTTTAAATTTTAAAAACTCCTTCGGGCATTACTGAAAGAATTTGTCTTCTTTGCAACCCTTCTTCCTGTAAAATTGTATTGGCAGCTAATAACCCGCTACTAACAGCCCTTTCCATTAAACCGCAAGGGAAAGGCATTTTAACCCAGTCACCAGCAAAAACTAAATTAGCAATCTCGCTATTAGTTTCCGGGCGATCGCAGTAACTACCCGGTGGATAACCGGAAAAATTCTTTTGATTGACTAGTTCTTTGTGCAACATGGTTGCATCTTTTAATTCGGGCACGATTTCGTATAATTCTCGCTCGAAAGTAGTTAAAAGAGCTTCTTGGGTGGGAAATTCTTTCTCTTTATAGCAATAAGCATGCAACTCGACCACACTACCCCCAGTACGTTGCGACCATGCAACGAATTGAGTTTGAATGCGATGGTAGAGAGTAATACTATCGGTGAGAGAATAGCCGGAAAGAGAGGCAAAATTGCTGTGTTCCCAATCAAAATCGCGATCGAACCAAAAACGGCCGACAGCAAAAGGATCGGCGATCGCCAATCGGTCTACTCGATCTTTAATATTGTTATCTATTTCTCCATTAATTAAATTAAATAATTGTTTTACTCCGGGTACGTCAGTGGCAATAACATAGTAATCTGCGGTTATCTCCGTTGCTGGTTCTGCTGTGTCGGTTTGAATAGCAGCTAATTCCACTGTATCGTTGCGAGTTTGAGTAATTTGATAGCGAGGTAAATCTCTTTTTGCGGGGCCTTGAAGCAGTTTGCCATCTCGATCGAAAGATGAACCGTGACAGGGACATAAAAACTCCCCGTTAGCTTGTTTTTGAACGCTACAACCTTGATGAGTGCAAGTTAAGGAAACAGCTTCTTCACTTTTAGCATTAGCAAAATAAACCCGATCGCCAGCACCATAATATACTTCTGTATCGTTGCTGAGTAAGGAATTGCGATCGACCCAAAAAGGAACGGAAATCAAATCGTCACCTTGGTGGTAGCTTAAAGAGGCGATTTCGTTACCCTTGCAATCGATTTTGGTCACGGTAGCCTGGGTAATTATTTTACCACCGTTAGCTTCGATCGCCTTGGCGATGGGTTGAACTAAACTAGTACCCATATCGTCGGTAGTCCCATTAAATGCTAGTCCTTCGGGGTTGCCAAAAAAGTAGAAGTGAAAAAACTGTAATAATTCTCCCGTACTTAATAAATCTGGAGAATTGAGACTAGATTTAGCAAAAGGGAGAAAATAAAGATCGTACAATCCTTGAGGAAAATCTTGTTGTACCCAATCGGCTACGGAAATATTATCGAAGCGATCGAAGCTTTTGGGAATGCCAAAACCGGAAATAGCCTTAAAAACTTCCCAATGAGCAAGTTTAGTCAAGTTAATTCCCCAATCAAAACGATTTGGAGAAGAAATAGCTAAATCTACTATATTCCAGGGAAAAGCCGAACTAGAAGGGCGAAATACTTCTGGGTTGTAGAGATCGTTATTGCGAAAAACTAGGGAATAAAATTCTAAAGATTGAAAATTATTAGTAATATTTAGTTCGGAAACCAGACTTTTGAGATTGTAATATTGAGGGAAAAAACCGTGAAAACCGTGTTCGGTCAAAAATTCTTCGTCACCGACTTTAATTTTCCAACTGGCAATTTTGCCCCCCAAATTAGGTGATTTTTCCAGCAGAGTAACGGCAAAACCCCGTTGACTCAATTGGTAAGCAGCAGCCAAACCAGCCAACCCGGCCCCGACTACCACTACCTTTTTTTGATGGTTGAGTCGATTGGGTAAATTTAATTTATCTTCTTGAAAAACAACTGGTTGCGGTTTGGAAAAGCGAGAATATCCTAATGCACCCCCGACTGCACCCACCCCGATTAATTTTAAAGCTGTTCGTCGCGAAATCAGTAGAGGAGAAAATTTTGACGGTTGACTCATTTAAGATTGCGAATTTACTACAATGCTTTAGTTAGTTTGCGATCGCCTTCGGGAGATCTGCCTTTGTCTCTGGAATATTTTAATTTTCTATTTAAGAAATAATCTGGCGATTTAACTAATTTTGAGAGGATTGAACGTTTGCAAGTTTAGCTCGATTTTTAATTAAACGCTGTACGCTGACGATCGCCCGATTTAATTCGTAATTGCGAAGTTCTGGATTTTTAAGATAGGAATTTTGTTCTTGTTCGATCGCGGCAACATCTTGGCGAACTAAACCATCTAGCATTTTTTGTGCTGCACCAAACAAACTATCTTTAACAAATTTACGAAACCAAATCGGTAATTTGTGCAAACGCCAAAAAGCATTTAAAGAAGTAAAGTGAATTAAATAAGCTCGAGTATTTGTTTCGTCGATCGGGCAAAATAAACAGTAAATTTTGAAATCATTCCCCAAACTAGAAGCCCAGTGGGGATATACATAACTTACCTTTAAAGGTTCGGGATGCAAGCGACGCAAACTAGGAAAAAATAGCTGAGAAATCGACCAAATTCGATCGATTTTATAGTAACTTTGCGCTTCATAAAGGACATCGACGCGATCGCTATTTTCGGAAATATTTTCTAATTTTGCCGATGCCCAGGCTTGATAATCATCGTGTAGGCGACCGTGATACATATCCATCAAATTCTCGATTAAATAAGAGTAATGACCCTTACATTCAATAATCGATACGGTGGCAATATAATTTAATTCATCCCATTCTGACAAACCCATCGGTAAAATAGATTCGGCTAGGTTAGAATCTCCTGGAAACAGCCAAATAAAGCCGTTCAGTTCGAGAACTGGATAAGATCTGATTTTGCAGCGCGGCAGTTTTTGATTTTCTGCTAAATAAGGTACGCTACTACAATTACCCTCAGAATCAAAACGCCAACCGTGATAGGTGCATTCTATCTCATTCCCGATCGCTTCACCGCTACTGAGTTTAACCTGTCTGTGGGGACAACGATCTTCCAAAGCGCGCACCACACCTATTTCATCTCGATAGAGGGCGATCGGCAGTTTCCAGAGAGTTACTCCAATCGGTTTATCTGTTACTTCGGTCGATCGAGCAACTACATACCAGCAATCGAAATCGATCGCACTTTCGCGAATTTGCTCCGATTTGGCGATCGAATTAGAAGATATCATAGTTTTTCAAACTAACTTTAGCAAGAATTCATTTTATCATCGAATCTCGCCTTAGTAAAAAAAGGTTTTTTTATCTTAGTTATCAATAATAAAATTTATGTATTATTGCAAACAAAATTAATGTTTGTCTTGACGATCGCAAAAAGAAAATTAGAAACTAAATTAATATTTATTTGCCCCAATTTAAAAACTTTTTTAATTAGTCGATCTGGTTTATTTTTGTTTTCTCCTCCAGCTAAAGCCCAATTAAGTCCAGATCTAACTGTAGGTAGGAGACTTATAGAGTGATTTAAAATTTACAAATCAAGAAAATTAACAGGGATATAATCGATGGTGGCGCAGTTTGAGAAGCTAACTTATTTCACAGTTTTGTTTGAGGGAGTTTAAGATCGCCTCTAAGATCTGCCAATTATAATTTAAGTTATTTGGTGAATAAGATCAAAACAATTCAAAGATGAAAAAAAATGAAAAAAATATTCTTAATTATCGGATTATTTTTAATGATTTTAGGGGGCGATCGCTCTTGTTTTAGTCGAGAGCAAACCAATCTAAAAAGCAATCCTAACTTAGAATTAGAAGCAGAAAATTTTTATCAAAATAAACAATACGATCGCGCAATAGATCGTCTCAAAGCTGCAATTAAAAATTATCAAATTACCGGAAATCTTGTTGGCGCAATTAATGCCAGACGAAATTTAGCTTTAGTTTATCAAGCAAAGGGGGATTGGCAACAAGCCAAACAAGCAATTGAAACTAATTTAAAAGAAATCGACAGTTTAGAAAGATCTGCCATCAAACAAGAATTAAATGCAGAATCTCTCGAAGTTTTAGGGAAAATAAATTTAGCGATCGGGGATTCGCAAAAATCCCTCGAAGCTTGGGAAAAAGCTACTAAAATTTATCAAAAACTAGGAAATAAAATCAAAGAAAATAAAAGCAAAATAAATTTAGCAATCGCTCAAAGTTCTTTAGGTTTATACAATCGAGCTAGCAAAAATTTACTCTCATTAAAAAAAGACCTCGAAACCCAACCAGAGCGAATTAAAATAGCAACCCTATTACAATTAGGTAATATTTTTAGAAAAATAGGTAATTTAGCAGAAGCAGAATTAACATTAAAAGAAAGTTTGTCTCTGGCAAAATTAGAGAGCAACAGCGACAACATTGCCAGAATATTAATTAGTTTAGGAAACTTAGAAAGAGTCAAACAAAACCAATTAAAAGCGATCGATTACTACCAACAAGCTATCAATTTATCCAACGCGCCAGAAATAACAATTAGAGCTAGATTGAGTCAGTTAAGCTGGCTTATTAAGCGAAACTCCTGGGACGAAAAATTAATAGCAGAAGTTGACAAAGATTTAGAAAAATTATCAATTTCGCGAACTAAAATATACGCTCAAATTAATTTAGCCAATAATATAGTTGAATATTTAAAACAGAATAAACAGCTGAATAATGATAAGTTAACTAAAGCCGAAGCACTGCTGAAAAGCGCGATCGCAACAGCAAGACAAATTGGCGATCGCAGATCCCAATCTTATGCTAATGGAACTTTAGGACATCTTTACGAAGTCAATAATCGCGATCGAGAAGCCCAAAAGTTGACAGAAATTGCCCTCATGAGCGCGATCGAGCTTAATTCTCCAGATTTATCTTATCAATGGCAGTGGCAATTAGGCCGGATTTTGCAAAAACAAGGACAAACTCAAAGTGCGATCGCAGCATATTCCCAAGCGGTGAATAATTTACAATTGTTGCGGGGGGATCTAGTTGCAATTAGCGACGAAGTTAAATTTACTTTTAGTGAAAGTGTAGAACCAGTGTATCGAGAACTGGCCGATTTACTTTTAAAAAGCGATCGTCCTTCTCAAGAAAATCTGCGACGAGCTAGAAAGGTAATTGAAGCTTTACAATTAGCAAGATTGAATAACTATTTTCGCGAAGCTTGTTTGGATACCGTACCCCAACAAATCGATCGCATCGATAAAGAGGCCAGCGTAATCTACTCGATTATTTTACCAGACCGTTTGGCTTTAATCCTCTCACTTCCGGGAAAGCCTTTAAGTTATCGAGTTTCTGCTCTTAAGGCCAACAAAACACAAGTCATCGATCGAGCGATCGACAATCTCTATTTAGATATTGGCCCTTCTTTGTCTTTAGGATACAATAAAGAACCTTATCAAGAATTGTACGACTTATTAATTCGTCCGATCGACCAAAAACTTCAAGAAAATCAAGTTAAAACCTTAGTATTTGTTCTCGATGGCATTTTACAAAGAGTACCAGTCGCAGCACTTTTTGATGGCGAAAAATATTTAATTGAAAAGTATAATGTAGTTCTCACTCCAGGATTGCAATTACTTAAATCTCCCACTTTGTCACCAGAGAGATTGAGTGCTATATTTGCAGGCATATCCGAAAGTAGAGCAGGTTTTGCACCTTTACCTGGAGTCAAACAAGAAGCACGAGAAATTGCTGAAGTAATTCCCACCGATATTTTACTCGATCGCGAATTTACCAGCGATCGGCTGCAAACTAAAATTGGCACTAAAGCTTTTCCGATCGTCCATTTAGCCACCCACGGGCAATTTTCTTCTGCTGCTGAGGATACTTTTTTACTCGCTTGGGATCGTAAAATTAATGTTAAAGATCTAGACAGATTGCTCGGTGCTAGAGATCGTCAAAGACAAAGTCCGATCGAATTATTAATTCTCAGTGCTTGCGAAACTGCAGAAGGCGATAATCGGGCTGTTTTAGGCATTGCTGGGGTTGCAGTGCGATCTGGTGCTAGGAGTACGATCGCAACTTTGTGGCCGGTACAAGACGATTCTACGGTACTTTTAATGGATCGATTGTATACTGAGTTAAATAAGCCCGGAATCAATAAGGCCGAAGCACTTCGCAACGCGCAAATATCTTTATTAAAAGATTCCCATTTCGATCGACCATTCTTTTGGGCTGGTTTTGTTTTAATTGGTAATTGGCTTTAATCGGCTTTTATTTCTGTTCGCTCTCGAGGGCTAACATTTGCTCGATCGCCTCGATAATTACTTCTGGTTGATCGATCCAAACAAAATGGTCGCTTTTATTTGCTTGTATTTGCCTGCAGTTAGAAGATAATTTTAATAGTTCTTCGTGCATACGATCTCTGAGGCGATCGACGGCTTTTAAAGGCATATAAAAATTCCAAGGATTGCTTTTTAAAAAAGTCTTAGCTTTAATATTAATAACGGGCAAATCGCCAAAATCTTTAGCTTCTCTTACCTGTTTGGCACTCAAATCTAAATGCCACATTTCTCGCCACATAGTTATCCAATGATTGTGGGAGTAAAAAGATCTTTTGACCCGAAATAATGTTGCTGAAGGATACTTTCTCAATTCTCTTTTCAGCAGTTCAAATGTTTTTAAATTTCCTAAAATTCTCACTATACCTAAAATCGAGCCGATCGCCGACATGACAAAACCAGACATAAAAAATACTTTCAAACCATTTAATAATGGAGGCATTTTTAGCATTTTTTCCTCGTGCAGACCGTCTGTCAAAATTATTCCCGCTACTTTTTCAGGAAAATAACGAGCGTATAATCTAACATTGTAACTACCAAAAGATTGTCCTAATAAAATGTAAGGAGGGTCAATTTTAGCTTGTTCTAACAGCAGATCTAATTCTAAAGCAATTTCTTGGCTGCAACGCTTATTTTTACTCGGTTCGCTCCAACCATATCCCGGGCGATCGTAGATACAAACTTTAGTCAGTTTAGCTATTTTATCGATTAAAAAATAACCGTCAATTCCACCCAAACTGTGGTCAACAATTACGGTAACTTCCCCTTCACCTCGAGAATATAGATGTAATTTATATCCACCAATATCGATTAACTCCCCTGGCGGTTTATGTTTTTTATTTTCTCTTAATGTTGCCAAAAAATGGTAGCTACTGGTTATTATTAAAATTAAAAATTCAATCATCAGGATAATTTATTATTAGTTCACTTGAATTTAATTAAACCCGATCTAACATTTCCCAAGCTAATTTAGCCGCACCTACCATCCCAGCTTGATTGCCTAGTTGAGCCGGTAATAATTTTAAATTAACTCGATAATTTGATAATACTCGTCTTTCGATTTCAGCCCGTGCAGCAGGTAAGAAAAATTCAGCACTAGCACTAACACCACCACCGATCGCAATTGCTTCGGGTGTCAAAACATAAATTAAACTACTCAAACCTACTCCGAGATCTTTACCATATTCTTGCCAAAATTGCAAAGCTTCTGAATTACCCGATCGCGCCAATTTGCCTAATTCAGCCGCATCTTTGCCAGTGCGACGGCGAATAGCAGGGGCAGAAATATATTGTTCCAAAGAGCCTTGATTGCCGCTATTACAGGGGTGTCCTTCAGGATTGAAGGTAATTAAACCTAACTCCCCAGCAGCCCCTAAATGCCCGGTAAACAACCGGCCGTCGATCGCGATCGCCCCACCGACACCAGTACCGAGAGTTAATAAAATAAAATTTTTATAGTTTCTTCCCGCACCCAACCAAGCTTCACCCAAACCAGCACAGTTAGCATCGTTAGCGGCGATCGCCTTCAACCCTGTTTTTTGCTCTAACATCTCTGCTAGGGGTACGTTTTTCCAGCCATTGAAATTAATTAAAATTTTGGCGATTTTCCCCTCTTCATCTACCGGGCCGGGAGTTCCGATCCCGATCGCCAGACATTCTTTGTCTCGGTTGAGTCGATCGACTGCATCGGCGATCGCTGCAATTACTTTTTCTGGAAAAGAAGGTTGAGGTGTGGGAATAGCCAGGGATTTTTGACAAGTTCCATCGGGTAAATAGATCCCCAATTTAATTGACGTACCTCCTAAATCGATCGCGATGACTTGTTTCATATTTGTTGCCTTAAGGACATTTTTATAGCTGCAGGCGAAGTATTTAAGCTAATAAATTTAAGTAGGATAACTTAATAAAATTCGCTCTTTTGATTATTAAAATATTCGATCGTATTTTGGCAAAGGACGTAATTATTTTTTAAGTATCAGTTTAATAAAAGTTCCTTGGGGAATAAGTACGAAGTTTTTCGTTTAGATGCAGATTTCAAACTCATCTAAATTGTTTGCTATGGCTAAAAATTGGCGATCGAACCGGATCGCTATCAAAACTAATCGGAAGAAAATCCAATTCTTCTCGGCTTTTTCCCTTCTCGATGCAATCAAAGCCAGTTAATAGGAGTCAATTAATAAATGACAACAATAAAAATTGAATTAGTAGATGAAACTTTTGAAAAAATTAGACCAAACTTAGCGGAATTTACTATTAGTCTTTACAATAATCTTTTAAATATTAATCCTAAATTTGAAGCTTTGTTTGCCAAAACCGATATGTCAGAACAAAGAAGGATGTTAATGGGCGTTTTAGTTTTAGCAATCAAGAACATACACAAACCCCACCTAATCGCAAGCAGCTTAAACAGACTGGGCGCACGTCACGTCCAATACGGGGCCAATTTTACATATTATAATTATTTCGGTCAAGCCCTTTTAATTACTTTAGAAGAGTATTTAGGCAGCGAGTGGAATCCCACGGTAGAAAAAGCTTGGCGAGATGCTTATCAGTCGATCGTCGGGTTAATGTTAGAAGGGGCGACAAAAGAAACTAAAAGAAGGTTTATTTTAATTTGGAATCGCTAACAATTACCCTGAAATTAATGCTTGATATTCCGCTTCGGTAAATCGATCTAAATCGCTTTCGAGGCGATCGGTGAATAAAATGCCATCGAGATGATCTAATTCGTGTTGAAAAATTCTAGCAATAAATCCGCTCAATTCTTGGTTTACTAAATTGCCATTGCGATCGCAATATTCAACTTCAATCCGATCGTATCTCGGTACTTTACCCCTAATTCCCGGCACGCTCAAACAACCTTCCCAATCTTTGACGATTTCTTTAGAATAAGAGAGAATGCGGGGGTTGATAACTGCAGTTGGTTCCATGGTCGGGGCGTAAGGATAGCGAGAATTAGGACGAGAAGCCATCACAAACAAGCGATAAGAATGAGACAATTGAGGGGCAGCCATTCCAACCCCATCGACAGCAGTCGCAGTATCGATGAGAGTATCGATTAAGTTTTGAATTTCATCGTCTGAAATGTTTGTTACTTCAGCAGCAATAATTCGTAAAATAGGATCGCCCGATCGCGCAATTGTATTAAGTTGAGCCACAATATCAATATAGAGATACAATAAACGATTAATTAAAAGTATAAATAATCGCAATCGAGACAGAGCCTATTATTAAGGGATCTTTAAATGAAGGAATAACCATCTAATTTACAATCTACTCTGCTATTTTTTAAAAAAATCAAATCAGCCCCAAAGTGAAATTAACCTCAAAACAACTCTGGAATTTAATTTTAGAGCGTCTCGAGCAGCAATTGAGTCGCCCTACTTTCGATACCTGGATTAAGACTTCAAAAATAAAAGAGTTTAAGAATAATTGTTTGACAATTGCAACTCCGAACCCGTTTATTCTCAATCACTTACAAAAAAATTACATTCAAATTCTAAGTTTAGTGGTAGAAGAGATCGCGGGCCAGCAAGTAGAGATTAAACTGACAACCGATCGCGGCGAAAATATCTCCCTAATTGGTAAAAGCGAGCCATTTACCCTCGAAAATAACCAACAGCAAGAGATAGAGCGAAAAAAATCGAATATTTCTGGCGGCTTATATTCTTACAATCTCAAACCAGCTAAACTAAATCCCAAATATACTTTTAATCGCTTTGTCGTCGGCCCTACCAATAGAATGGCTCATGCAGCTTCTTTAGCGGTAGCCGAGTCTTTAGGCAAAGATTTTAACCCCTTATTTCTCTGCGGTGGGGTTGGCTTGGGTAAAACCCATCTCATGCAAGCGATCGGTCACTATCGTTTAGAAATTGCGCCCAACTCGAGAATATTTTACGTTTCTTGCGAGCAGTTTACCAACGATTTGATTTCTGCAATTCGTAAAGATACCATGCAAAGGTTTCGCGAGCATTATCGTGCTGCTGACATTCTTTTAATCGATGACATTCAATTTATTGAAGGCAAAGAATATACTCAAGAAGAATTTTTTCATACTTTCAATACTTTACACGAATCGGGCAAACAAGTCGTTTTAGCTAGCGATCGCCCTCCAAATAAAATTCCGACTTTGCAAGAAAGATTGATTTCTCGCTTTTCAATGGGTTTAATCGCCGATATTCAAGTGCCGGACTTAGAAACGCGCATCGCTATTTTACAAAAAAAAGCCGAATATGAAAATATCTCTTTACCTCGCAAGGCGATCGAATATATTGCCACCCACTATAGTTCTAATATTCGGGAATTAGAAGGGGCTTTGACTAGAGCGGTTGCTTATGTTTCAATCTCCGGTTTAACTATGTCTGTAGAAAATATCGCCCCCATTCTCAAACCAACTAACGAAAAAGTAGCTGCTGCTCCCGAAACGATCGTCGCAGTGGTTAGCGATGCTTTAAAGGTTTCTTTAGAAGATTTGCTCGGAAATTCTCGCCGCAGAGAAATTAGTTTTGCCAGACAAATTGCAATGTATTTGATGCGCCAACATACCGATCTTAGCTTACCCAGAATTGGCGATCGCTTTGGAGGTAAAGACCACACCACTGTCATGTATAGTTGTGAAAAAATATCTCAGTTGCAAAAAAAAGATCGTAAAATCACACAAATGCTATCAGAATTAAGCGATCGCATTAATTTTGCAACTCTGCATAAAAATTAAACTAATCAATTTCAAATGTGGAAAACTTTTGCTTGTCTCAAACCAAAATTAACCTTTAAATCCCTTATATCAACAGTTTTATAGCAGTGTAGTTTTTTTTCCACAGGTTTTCCACAAAAGAATCTGTTAATACCAATTTCAAATTCTCAAGTAATTATTCGATCGGGCTTTAATTCTAGTAAAAGTTTTTTTAATAATTAAGCTGTTGAAATCTCCCGCTAAAAGTCAAATATATTTAACGGGAGAAAATTTTAATTAGAAACAGCTTCAGCAGCAACAGGTTGCAATAAACTGAGAATAGTTCCGTCAGGAGTACGCATAGCGGCTACCTTACCGAAAGAAGGCTCTCTAACTCTCCCTTCTAATTTCGCTCCTAATTCTTCGAGTTTGGCAATAGTAGCGTAGACATCTTCGACGTGAAAGCTTAAAATGGGCGAAGCTCCAGCTTGACCGTCTTCGTTAGCTGCGTGCATGGCGATCGTCGTCCCGTCAGCATCTAATTCTGCCCATCCCGGACTGGACATTTTTACTTTTAAGCCCAATCCTTCGCTATAAAATTTGACCGTGGCAGGAATATCCTTAACCATCAGCATGACGTGTTTAAATTTAGCTGCCATCAGTTGCTCCTTATACGTTCGTTATTTTATTTTAACGAAGCGATCGCGCTGCAAAACCCGCACTAAAGGCATAATTTAGTCTGGGTTAGTGCGGGAGTAAAATTAAAGCAAGATTATTTCTTTTTACCTTTGCTCAAATCGACAGTTTCTAATTCTGAAAGAAAGAAAGTAACGATTTTATCCCAATTTCCCCCTTCAAATAAAACTGCAGCTTTACCATCACTAACTCTTTGTACGAGTCCTTGGAAGCGATAAAAAGTATCTTCAGGATTGGTTACGCGAACTGTTGCTCCAGGCAGAATCATAATCTATATTTTATCTATATTTTTAGGTTTACCTCTTTATAGCTTAGCAAGGGGCCGGCTGTAAATCAGAAATAGAAAAATTACAAATCTATAGTAGAATTACCCTCGGGATTGCTTTTCAATTCATTAGCTTTAGTTATGAAAAAAAGTTTTTATTTTGGTCTTGGTTTATTCTTAATTTGTTATTTTTTAGCCCTTTTTCCCGATATTTTGCCGAGTAATTTATCTCCCCTAGCTTTAAAGATGTTAGGAGTTACTCTTTTAATGGCTACTTTTTGGCTGTTTGAAACTATTCCTATCCCGGCCACGTCAATTATTCCTTTATTTGCTTTACCTTTTTTAGGAATTTCAACTTCAGCACAAGTAGCAAGTGCTTATGCTAGCAATATTGTTTTACTTTTTATGAGCGGTTTTTTTATTGCTTCCGCTATCGAAAAATGGGGCCTGCATAAGAGAATTTCTCTCCACATCATTCGTATAATCGGTCAAAAACCAGACCGATTAATTTTAGGTTTTATGGTAGCAACGGCAGTGATTAGTTTGTGGATTTCTAATACTGCTACGGCTTTAATGATGTTACCGATCGCTAGCGCGACGATCGCGGGTTTTAATTTAATCGATCGAGAGCGGGATAATAAAATATTAGGAACTGGATTGATGTTAGCGATCGCTTATGGGGCTAATATCGGCGGAATCGGAACTCCAATCGGCAGTCCGCCTAATTTAATTTTTTTAGCTGTATTGCAAGAATCTTTTCCTAATTTACCTGAAATTAGTTTTTTGCAATGGATGAGTTTTGGCATTCCATTAGTTATTTTATTCTTAGGTTTAACTTGGTTTTATCTAGTTAAAATCAATCTCAGAATTACTCAAAATAATAATGCTAGCGATCGCAATATTAATGTTATCGACGAGCGATTAAAACAATTGGGGAAAATGTCTCGAGGTGAATTATTAGTTGCTATTTTATTTGGCGCGACTGTATTTTTATGGATTACTCGAGCTGATATCAATATCGGCGATTTTACTATTAGGGGTTGGGCGAGCATTTTTGGACTTAGTAAATACGTCAAAGATACGGCCGTTGCTGCTGCGATCGCGGTGATTATGTTTGTCATACCCGCTCAAACTAAAGAAGGCGATCGCACCTATCTTTTAGACTGGGAAACAGCCGCATCAATTCCTTGGGGAATTTTGCTTTTATTTGGCGGTGGAATTGCTATTTCTAAAGGTTTTGTTGCTAGTGGTTTGTCTGATTTTACGAGCAGTAGTTTGCAAGCTAATTTACAAAATCTACCGATCGTTTTGATAATTGTTGCTATCTGTATTTTTATGACTTTGCTAACGGAAATTACTTCAAATACTGCCGTTACGACTTTAATGATGCCAATTTTAGCCAGCGTCAGCCTAGCAATGGATCTCAATCCAGTTATTTTAATGTGGCCGGCTGCTTTGAGTGCTTCTTGTGCTTTTTGTCTCCCTGTAGCAACTCCTCCAAATGCGATCGTCTATTCGCAAAAATATTTCTCTATTTCGACAATGGCTCGAGTTGGTTTAACAATTAATATTATTGGTGTAATTCTGATTAGTTTAGGGGTTAATTTCTTAGTATTGCCAATATTAAATTGAAATTAGTAACGACTAATTAAATGTATCTTATTTCTCTAGTGCAATATATCTTATTTCAAAAGCAACTTTTATCAGCTCGGGCAAAAGACTGAGACTATTACCAACAACAGCAAGAAGAAATGCACGCTACATTCGGTTACGCGATCGCCTTGTAGAATTGGGGAAAAAGCCGCAAACAGTATTTAAAACAATACAAACAGCGACTTCTGGATCTGCTAAATATAAAAACTATCTCATATCCCCATCTCGATTATTTTGACGATCGTTTCAGTTGAAAACGATCGACTTAAGACTTGCTTTTGCTCTGCTCTGATTTTATTTAGAAGAAACTTCTAACATTAATTTAGAACGTTTGATATTGTCGGGCACGTCGATCGGGTAGTCTCCAGTAAAACAAGCAGAACAGAAATTCTTCGGATCTTCTCCGGTTACTTCTAACATTCCTTCCCAGCTCAAATAAGCTAAAGAATCCACTCCAATTTTAGTTGCTATTTCTTGAACCGATTTTGTCGCTGCAATAAGCTGATTTTGATTGTCCGTATCGATACCGTAAAAGCAAGGATGAGTAACCGGTGGAGAAGAAATTCTCATGTGTACTTCAGTCGCACCCGCATCTCGCAATGCTTTAACTATTTTGCGGCTAGTATTTCCCCTTACGATCGAATCGTCAACGATAACGATCCTTTTGCCAGTTAGAACGTCTTTGAGAGTGTTTAGCTTCATTTTGATTCCAGACTGACGCATATTTTGAGTCGGTTGGATAAAAGTACGGCCCACATAACGGTTTTTAATCAAGCCTTCTCCGTATGCTACACCCGATCGCCGAGAAAATCCGATCGCTGCTGGTATGCCAGAGTCGGGTACTCCCATTACTATATCCGCATCTACCCCCGATTCTTTTGCTAGTTGTTCTCCTAAACGCAAGCGATAGCTGTAGATCGTTTCTTCGTGCATGATACTATCGGGTCTAGAAAAATAGATCATCTCAAAGATACACAATTTCTTTTGCGGTTCTCTAGCCCAATGAAACGATGCTAAACCTTCTTCTGAGATCCAAACCAACTCCCCAGGTTCGACATCTCGCAAGTATTCCGCACCGATAATGTCTA
>JASJCW010000090.1 GCA_030065265.1 Prochloraceae cyanobacterium | reverse complement strand
ATCGTTTTCCCAGACTCTAATTCGAGCCTAGCAGAGCCTTGCACCTGAACTAAATAAGCTTCGAGGCGATCGCGCAACCAAACTAATTCTTGTCCTGCTAAGGGGCTTTTTCTGTCTAATAAGCCATCGTATCCTTCTAATTGGGCGCGACTGGGATGGGGTTTTGACCATTTATCTAGATCGGCCGGTTTGCGATAAAGGGGATAGGGATATTCGGGAGTTCGTTTCAGGCTAGCTTTGTAAATTGGTTCGTAATAACCTGTAAATAAGACTTGTCCCTTTCCGTCTCTACCTACAGATTGATAAACAGCATATTCTCGTTCGATCGCATCGTAAAACTGAGCTGAGTTGCGAGAACTAATCAATATTTGACGCAAACGAATTAGAGAGCGACGCACGCGATCGAGGGTAATTCCCGGTACGGGGTAGTCTTGATAAACTTGAGCCGCAGTTGGAGTATTTAAATATTTAAGACTTTGTTCGATCGAGTTTAATAGTGCTAATCTTTCGGTGGGATTGCTCCACAGGCGATCGTCTTTTCCCAAACAGGTGGCGATCGGGCATTGGACTAGTTTTTTTAGGGGTTTTTCTTTAGCAAGAAGTAACTGAGCTGGTGAGAAGCTAATACCTAAACTCAGTAGCAATATAACAAGTTTTTTTTCCATAAGCTCTTTCGACGAAATTGAGCTAAAAACGTTCCACACTTCCAAGGAATATGGGTTCTACACGAATAGCCACAATACTCACAGGACGAATTAATAACGATTCTCCATTTATACTATCGATCGGGATATTGATAAATTCTGAAGAATCTGAGTTAGGCATTAATTGGCTGCTGTACCATTGTTGGAAATCTTGAATATTTTTGAAGCGGGCTTCTTGTTTGTGAGAATTGGAAATAAAAAAGTGAACTGCGTATTCGTCGGCTTTTCTTGGCACGGATCTCAATCCTAATTCAACTTCAGAATATTAGTTTACAAGAAACTAAAAACTATCAAAGCCACCTTGAAGACGATCGCGCTAGATAAATTGCAAATATTTGTTTCGCTCGAACGAATAGATCTGAATTCTTTGCGGAAATGCTTGTTCGCAATCGTGTTTTTTCCATAGAGTATATTTTTCGAAAGAGCGAATAATACTTTCGAGATTGACTGGCATCCGATTGAAAACAATCAAATTTAAGCTTTCATTTAAAATCTTTCCTAGATCTAGCTAGAGACGCTTTAATGAAGATATTACAAATTTTGCAATCTGTTCTAGGCACTAAGCTCTTAAAGCGACGATTATCATCTCGATCGTCAAATTGACTTAGCACCCAGAAATTTTAACAATAAGCTGTAATATCCTCACCGCATTCATTCGCTAAATAGGATATTGCTCGAAAACGTAAATAGACTAACTCGTTGTAAAGTGGGTTGATTTTGCACAGTGGTGGTATGCTCAACAGCGTGATGCCAAATATTTCGATTTTTCGCTCGAACGGGCATTGCGCTGGAATCATTTTACAAACTCGATGCGCTATTTCAGCTTCTGTGACTTCAAGATTGTTAAGCCATTCACGGATTGAGTGGAAAGGGTCTAACTTTTTCAATCTGTTAACAAAAGGGTTGATTAAAGTTTTGTTACAATCTTGTAATTTTTTAGTAAAAAATTCGATGTACGAGATATATTTAACTGTGTGATCTGATACGTTCATTATTACAATCCTTAAGTTCTGGATAAGAAGAACAGGCTCGTTACTTCAGTAGACTTTTGAAACCTTGATGGTGTTCCCTAATTTTTTCTCTGGGCGGAGTAAAAACAGAAAAAAGGCATCAAAGATAGTCACATTAGTCTGTTTGCCAGTTTGGAATTTGATTGAATTTATAAGTTATGGAGTAAGCCTAGTAACAAGAATAGATTCGGGTAAATAACAAGTATTCCGACCGCTCTGTATTATGATGTCCGAGTTGGGGTCATTATTTCATGAGTAAAATCACTTAATTTTCGTGATTGTTGTTTGACAATAGTCATAGGTAAATAGACTTAAAATCCTGGAAAGTAATTGTCAACAGCTTTACAAAGGCCTTAAAAACTAACAGCAAAGCTTCAAAATTAAGTGAAAATTCTTTGTAACTTTATAATTACACTATCCAGCTTAACAGAGAAATTAAAAAGCGGATAGGCCTGAATAAAAAGACTAAAAAGCCGAGATCGTTTGCCACAAGGCGATTCCGGCATAATTTGGCTCAAAATTTTATTTTTATTTTATAAATCGATCGCCACTCGAACGAGATCGAAACTGCGATGGGAACTAAAACAGACTTTTTCACAAACTCTTTGCATAGCACGATTTTCGGGCAAAATTTCCGCAGTAATGCGATCGAGTTTCTCATCTCGACCTATTTCTATGAGTGTTGTCAGTAACTCAGTACCCAAACCATTAGATTGATAAGGGTCGCTGACGAGCATAGCAAACTCAGCTTCGTTAATACCGTGAACTTTGCTCAAACGACCTACAGCTAAGATTTCTTTCAATCCTGTAGCCGGATTTTTATACTCAACAACTAAAGCCATTTCGCGATCGTAGTCGATAAAACAAATCCGAGTTAAACGCTCGTGAGCAATACGGTGATTTAAATTCATTAAGTGGAAATAACGGAAATAAACACTATCTTCCGATAAAGTTCGGTGAAATTGCACAATTAAAGGTTCGTCTTCTGGACGAATTGGGCGAATTGTGACTTCAGTTTCATTCCTCATTCTCCATAATTTCACGTATTGATTGGGATACGGACGAATTGCTGATTTGGGAAGTTGCTCTAAAGTTAGATGATTGGGGTGCAAAACAATGCGAGCGTCAAGAGCAAGAAGACGATCTTCACAAACGAAAAGAGGATTGATATCAATTTCAGCTATTTGGGGCTGTTCGACAACCAATTGGGAAAATCTGACTAAAAGTCGCTCTAAAGCCTCGAGATCGATACTTTTTCTACCTCTAACACCTTTTAAAGCTTGATAGATTTTAGTTTGTTCGATGGTGCGTCGCGCTAAAGTAGTATTTAAAGGAGGTAAGGCGATCGCCCGATCTTGATAAACTTCAACTAATCTTCCTCCAGTACCAAATAAGAGAACCGGCCCGAATTGAGGATCGATACTGCTACCGACAATTAACTCATAACCAGCATCGAGGTTTAACATCGGTTGAACTGTAACCCCTAAAAAATGTTCCTTCCCTACTTTTTGGCTGACAGATTCTTCGATCTGATGGTAAGCCCATTCTACTGCTTCGGCATCGGTAAGATTTAGCTGCACTCCTCCGACATCGGTTTTATGGGTCACGGTTTTTGAGTGCAATTTAAGCACTACTGGATAGCCAATGCGATCGGCTAATTCAACTGCTTCGGTTGCATTTCCTGCTACCCCGGTATTGACAATCGGAATATTGTAAGCGGCTAAAATTTGTTTTGATTCCGATTCGGTTAAGATTTTTCTACCGCAATTCCAAGCTGCGGCAATAATTTCTTTGACTAGTGAATCGTTGGAATCCGCTTCTAATTCTCCACTTAAAACTGGAGTTTCGTAAATACCCTGTAAATTATAGCTGTATTGCCACATTAAATCGAACAAACGAGCCGCAGAATCGGGATAGCGATAGGTAGGAATGCTCGCGCTATTGAGAATTGTTTCGCCTCGATTTATTTCAGCACCCCCCATCCAACTGGCTAAAACTGGTTTATTAGCTGTTTGGGCATAACCTTTTAAGTCTTCTGCTATTTGAGTCGGATCTGTCATTGCTTGGGGGGTAAGAATGACTAGTAAACCGTCGCTGTTGGGATCTTTGAGGACAATATCTAAGGTTTTTGCATATCTTTGGGGGTTAGCATCTCCAAGAATATCAATCGGATTATTATGACTCCAGTGGGGCGGTAAAAATTGGTTTAATTTGGCGATCGCCTCTTCGGATAAAGTAGCTAATTTACCACCACGAGAGATTAAGGCATCGGTAGCCAAAACTCCCGGCCCGCCTGCATTTGTAATAATGCTCAGTCTCGGCCCTTTCGGCAAACGGGGCTGTTTTGCTAAAACTTCTGCCAAATTAAATAGTTCGGAAATACGACTGACTCGCAGGACTCCACAACGACGAAATGCCGCATCTAAGACATCGTCACTACCGGCCATTGCGCCAGTGTGGGAGGCAGATGCTTTAGCTGCTGCTTCAGTTTTACCTGTTTTAATAACTATAATCGGCTTGGTTAGGGCTACTTCTCTTGCTGCAGAGAGAAACGATCTCGCGTCGCCGATGGTTTCCATATAAATAACGATGCTTTTAGTATTAGGATCGTCCCCTAAATAGTAGATTAAATCTCCCCAATCTACATCTAACATCGAACCGATCGACATAAAGGCACTAAAACCAACGTTTTCGGGCAAACTCCAATCCAAGACGGCAGTACATAAAGCCCCGCTTTGACTGATAAAACCTAAATTTCCCGGACGCGCCATCGTGCTGGCAAAAGTGGCGTTTAATCCGCTGTGGGGATTCATGATTCCCAAACAATTAGGCCCGACGATTCTCATTTTACCGCGAGCAATTTCGAGTATTTGCCGTTCTAGTTCTATTCCCGTCGCACCGATTTCTTTGAACCCAGCAGAAACAACGATCGCTCCTTTGACTCCTGCTGCGACGCATTCGGAAATGATTCCAGGTATTGTTGGTGCGGGAGTGGCGATTACTGCTAATTCGACTTTTTCCGGTACTGTTTGAATATTCGGATAAGCTTTAATTCCTAAAACGCTATTTCGTTTTGGATTAACTGGAAAAACCGTGCCGCCAAAAGGACTGCTAATTAAATTCCAAAGTAAAGTTCTGCCGACGCTTCCTTTGCGATCGCTAGCTCCAATTACGGCGACTGTTTTAGGGGCGAAAATGCAGTTTAAGGGTTCGTATTCGGTACGAAGAATATCGTAAGTGCGATCGGTTGTTTGTTGTGTTGTTGGCATTTTTTTTGGGTAAATAGTTAATTATTTTTTGTTTACGACCAAAAATGTTCTTCTAATTTTGGGGGCAGTTTGTACGTCGAAAATGCTAAGAAAATTACCGATGCTATTATTAGTAATACTACTATTAAAAAATTAACTATTGATGCTGTTAAAGGATTATCTAAAATATTTAAAAACCACTCGACTAAAAGTAATAGAGAGACTATTAAAAAGCCTAAAAATATTAAAATTTCTCGATAATATTGCATTTGCTGGCGCGGAAATACTTGTTGGATTTGGTCTCCGTTTCTAATTCTTCCCAATACTTTAATGTTTCTCGAACTCGTTCCCGTATGGATTATCTTAATCACAGCTCCTTCATTACTATTAAGATAATTATCGATCTCCAATTCTCTTCTGCCATGAAACTCGTATTTTAAAGATAATAGTTGGTCTTCTGTTTCTCCTCGATTGGTATCTCCAATTACTTTAGCGTCAATTATTTGAATATTTTCTCCGATAACTTTGAATCCTAGTCCGGCAGGATCGTGACTGTTAATTGCTTCTCTTCCCGCGTTCCACAAAGCTAATTTAGTATAAGTCAAACATTTGATTTCTTTTTGATAATAAGCAACTTTTAGTCCTGGAATTATTAAATCGCTATCGTATTTATTTATCAAATTGTAACTATTTAGAGCGTAGACCGGTTTTTTACGCTTAATATTATAAATAGCTATGATTATGCTAACAAGGCCTACTGCCAATCCTAAAATAGTTAAAGTAAAATTTAAAGTTGAGTTAGTGGCGAATTGGCTGAAAAACTTTAGTCTCATCATTAAATAAAATATATTTCTCCTTACTATCAATACAATTAAAAAAACTAATATTTTAATTGGAACGCGCTCTTATTTTAAAATAAAATCTCTAATTTTCAACTAAATTAACTAAAAATTGATATTAAAATTAGATGAATATTTACAATCAAATCAAAAATTTAATTAGATTCAAATTTATTTTTGTTAACAAAATAATTTAAATCACTCTCAATTATTTGCGATTTATACTGTGTCGATCGAAATATTTGAGTTTTTATAAATATTATTTTTGAAAAAGTAAGATGCTTTATTTTGGGAATATATTAAACAGGAAAAATTAGACTTTGATGCTAATTTTACAAGTCTGTCTTCAAGAAACTATTTTTTTGTATCGGGATTATTTTTATAGCAAAATTATTAAATTTGAAAAGAAAATTTCGGGCGATCTGAAGTGAAAAATACCGTAAGTTAATTTTATTAGATGTTGAAATAGTAAAGTGAAATAACGATCGCTTTTGCTCGAAAAAAACTAAAATGCGATCGAATAGTTTCGATCGCGTATAATAAAAAATAATTTTCAAAACTAATAATTTTAAGAAACAGCAATAGAGCTGAGACGATCGGATAATATTTTTGCATTATCTCGATTTTCTAATAACTGAGATACTTGGATCGGATTTAAATTAGGTATTTCTTGATGGCAAGAAGAACAATACCAGTAAATTTCATTGTGACGAATATGGCGTAATATTAAACTAGAACAAATTGGACAGTTACTCATGGTAATATCCTCAACAGCAAATAAGTATTTAATTCAAAAACAAAAATGTTAAATTTTTTTCGATCGAGTTGTTTATCCAGAAATAAACCTTCATTATCGATAGGGTTTTAGGCTAAACTTTAAAAAAGCAATTTTGCTTATCTAGAAAATAAAAGATCCAGATATTAGATTGAGTAAAATTATCAATTTTCTACCGATGCAAAATAATATTTCGACTGGCTAGAAAATTTTAAGAAACTACTAATGGTAACTTAAATCTCAATATTTTAGGTTTTTTAATCGTTTAAATATTTTAAAAGTCACAATTACAACCTCACTAAACCAAGTATTTGTAAATGTTTGTTTTTATGCCTTCACCGTAAATCGAAAAGATTTTATTAATCTTCTTAAGAACATTATTAGTCGTTCTGGTTAATTAAGCAAGATCTCGATCGCATTTATTCAACTAACTTAAATTAACTCAATAAATTCCGATTGATGGGATAATTATGAAAATGCAAAATAGAAGCAACCGAACAATGCTGTTATCTCGTTCTTAAAATTGAGACGCTGAAATCCTCGGTATGACTGAATTAATATGGTGAGTCCCAAAAAGAGCTGGAATTTCTTTTACACTTCGGACTTGGAAAGATTTAATTACTTACCCCACGCAATTTAACCCACTAGCAGATAAATTATACCAGTAAAAACGAATAAATATATTAATATTTGTTTCACAACAATCTCTTACAAATAGTGTGATTTGAATAGATATTTTTTGCTCGAGCCACAAACAAATCCCCTGAATTAATGTCGGGGATTTGCGATCGGTAGTATTAAGAGGTTGTTCAAACCTAAGCTGCTCCTCGATATTTAATCTGCAACTTAAAGTTATAATTACTAGGGACTCTTAAAGAACTAAAAGAGTAAACAAGACCTCGATATTTAGCTATAGTTTCCTTTTGCGATACTTTGAGAGTAGAGATTTTTTTTTGATAACAAATTCCACGATAACAAAGTCTAGTCATTTTTCAAACCTCAATAAATAATTGGATTGACAAAGTGCTTGCTAAGCTTTACGATCGTCATGATTTTCTATTTTTTGGAAAAATCCGACCGAAAGTGAAGCACGACGATTGCGATCGCTATGACGCTTGTTAGTTAAAATAATTCGAGCTTGATTAGAAAGTTTCATTGTTCTATCCTCTTAGATTATGGTGTAAAAACTTTAGGTCTGTTATTTTTTCGGAAACAATAGCTATTCAACAAGGGAATTATTGCTATTTTTACTAAACAAAACAGATATTTTCAAATTCCTCTACAGCTTTTCTATTACTGTAAATATACAGTTTATTCTGAGTAGAAAAAATCCAGATTAGTTAAGGAATAAATTTCCGAAAAGTTAAGGGACAAAATTCGAGTTATTAATCGCTAAATAAAATGATTTTGCCCGGAAAATTTAACGCGTAGGAATCCATTCAGCCACGAGTTTTCCGTTAATTTTTTTCCAAACTATCTTTCTAAGTGGCAGAGGAAAGATAGATTTATTTTTAACAGAAATATTCTCGCGATCGCAATATTTTTGATTTTCATTAATTCGATCTAAATTCGATTTAAGATTGAAATTTTTAATTCCGGATTGTAAGATTTTAGCCATGTTTTGTTACCTCTATTTTTACTTTTTACAGGAATACAAACTGAAAAAATCAGTTTTTAAATTTTTCTCCGAGACCGCCGACAACGCTAACGCCAACCCCAGAAATTGCCATTAAAACTAGTAGTTTTTTTTTGAAAGTATCTTGAATTATTGTTCGCTTCTCGATCGAATCGAACTGAGCGATCTTGAAAGAATAATTGTCACTTTCTCGACTTGTAGGAGCGAAGAAAATAGCTGCATTTAATAAAGCTAATCCAGTCAATAAACTCCCCAAATCTATCAATATTTTTTTCATTTCAATATCCTCTGTTTTCTTGATTTTACAAACTCATTTTCAGCAAATTTATCTACGAAATAGAACCTATACGTAAACTCTGGATACCAACTGAACTATAAGTGAGGACAATAATTGTAACAGTAGGAAATAGTTAGTAGGTACTAGGAAATAGATAAAATTGTTATAATCTTTGCTTCGATTGCTGTAATTGACAATTGCAAATTTTTACTCCTTCAATTTTTAATTCATAATTACAGCTTGGCTTTTATGCAAGAATTAGTTTTGTTGTATAAATTCTTTACAAAAATAGCTTTGTAGACGCATTCTAATCTTCTTTTTACGTAGCTTTCGACTTACAAAACTGTAGTTTCAATTGAGCTTAAAACCGTGGTTTGGGAAAATTTTTGTATCGGGTAGTGCTTCCCTTTAACAAGGCTGCAAAGATCGTTTAATCTATTCTTTTGGCAATAATTTGAGACTACATAGAACCTAGAACAAGATCGGTATTAAGATTGAATTCAGTAACACCTTTTAGAAAAGCGATCGCAGATTCTATTGAAGGTAGATACTCGATCGATTTCCTAAAGTTGAGACACCCAGATTAAATCAATATTGTAACTAGCATTGCTATAACCATCTACCATAATATAAAAGGTCTGCACGTTTTCAGGTACAGTCAAGGTGCAATTTTCCGAGTTGCCATTGACGAATGGGCGACAAACAAATTCGCTAAGAGTTGCAGGTGAATTAAAATTGACATAAAGGTCGGCATCGCCAAAGCCACCATACATATTTACAGTAAGCGTAGTGCCAGGTACAACCGAGAAACCACCATAGTGATTATTCGCACCTAGAAGTACACTACTGGAGATGGAAAATTTTTTAGTTTTGCTAAGCAGGATTTCGTCGCCACCTTTACCAATAAACTCATTGTTACCTAGACTAACAAAGGTATCGTTAACATCTGTACTATCTTTAATATCGTTTCTATTTGTATCAACCCAATCAGCCATTTTTTTATTCCTCTAGAATTTCTCTTTCACTCTCAAGATAAAGCTAATTCTTAGTAGAAAAAATCCCGATTAGTTAAGGAATAAAATTCAGAAAAGTTAAGCTCTTAAAAAAAATAAAGCAAAACTTACTTGAACTTGAAATGCGATTAGGGCAAGCAATTATTATCAAAAAAATTGACAAAAATTATTAAGTTCGATCGACTTACGAAATTATACAAATTCTCAAAAATAGCAAAATATAGCAGAAGGAAGAAGGAAGAAGCGGTCAGACCCCGCGTCGAGCGTAAGCGCACCGCCCGGTCGGAGGTTTCCTCCGACTAAAGGACTTCGCGGTGCAGACGCAAGGGAACGCTGACCAAGACAGGAAGAAGGAAGAGGGATAATCCTTAATATTTAATCCTTTTACCAATCTTAAATATCCTAACCTTTATTTCAACTGCTATATGTAGCAACTTTATTTAATAATACGAACAAAGTTGAAAAATCTTATTATATCTGACCCCTGCCCCGCTTGCGGCACTTTATGAGCGTAGCGACGACCTCCCTGACCTCTGACCTTTTTACCTAGATTAAGTCTCTTATTACTTTTGACAAATGGTATTAAAGCAAGATCGGGATGAGTTTTGTTTGAGTTTTGCTAGCAAATTTCAGTCTTGATGAAGCTCTACTTCTCTTGCGTCAATTATAATTTTTCCACTAGGATGGACGGTCAGTTTACCAAAAACATCTATTTCTGTACCTAGCTTTAATTTGCGATCGAGATCTCGAACCATAACAGCAATTTCCCCGGTAGGATCTGCAATAATATATTGCTTTTGCCTGGGTTCGATCCGCATAACTTCCCCGTGTACTTCAACGAGATCTCCCTCTTTATTGGTGACGATAGTTTCAGCAATACTACGACGATCGAATTCTGCTAGAGCAGATAAAGTAAAAGCAAAACAACTCATAGTTACAGCCGATACTATCTTGATTCTCAACCAATTTTTCACGATCTATTTTCCTGTAACTTTATTATTAAGATAAAGCTAATTCTTAGTAGAAAAAATCCCGATTAGTTAAGGAATAAATTTCGGAAAAGTTAAGGTATTAAAAAAATCAAGCAAAATTTGTTTTAACTTTAGGTGCGATTGCCTTGTTAATGAGTCATCTTTTCAAAACCAGACCATTCTTTTTCTCGTAATAAATATTTTTGAATTTTAGCTGTAGCGGTTTAGCGATCGCCATAAATTTAAATTACTGCCTCTTTATTAGCAAATAAGGATGCCGATCTTTCTAGAAAACTGAGAGGTGTTAAAGGAGTATTATTGACGATACCAGATAGTTTCAACATATTAGAGATTGGGATAAAAAAGCTTTAAATTTAATCATTCAATACCATTTTCAAAAAATAATCTTACTTTTCAGTTCTGTGTTTGAAGAAAGAAATAGAATACTGGCTTTCCCTGCTGCCTTTATTACCTTACCAAAAGCATTCGATCGGCAGCAGAATTATACAGAAATGGTATTAAACTTGGGAATTTTTTACAGCCTAACTCAATAGGGAATATCTCGTTTAATTGGCATTAATATTTTATGTTGCCTTAATTCTTTCAAGCCTGCCCTCAAAGATATTTCATTCAATCCAGTAGCTTTGATAATTTCCTCTCTAGTTATTGTTCGATGCTCGTTATTATTCTGCCAAGACATATTATTTAAAACTAAAAAAATTTTAAGAGACATTCCACCAATTTTTGGCAGAATTTCTTCTAAAGATTCGCTGCAAACAATAACGTAATACTGATTTTCATGCCTGGGGGCATAAACTTCTTCATAACCGCGATCGTCAACTATTTTAAACATGATTTCAATTGATAATGTCTTGCTAGATTTGTATTATTTACTGAAGGTTATGAGTCACCCAAATTTCAATTTCACTTAAGGGCGATCGTCATCTACAGTTTTTCTTCCACTCTCAAGATATAGCTAATTCCGAGTAGAAAAAATCCCGATTAGTTAAGGAATAAATTTCAGAAAAGTTAAGGTATTAAAAACATCAAGTATACTTAGCCCTAACTTGAAATGCGATCGCGAGTCGGGGATTAAATCTTTAGATCCCAGTAAAGGAAGCCGCACCGCATTCTACTGCTTCGAGTTGTAATCTTCTAGCAGGACATTTATATACTTCTTTGTTTTTTAGATGGAGTATAATAAAATTTTTAGACCAAAACCA
Source organism: Prochloraceae cyanobacterium (assembly GCA_030065265.1). Classification (GTDB taxonomy): domain Bacteria; phylum Cyanobacteriota; class Cyanobacteriia; order Cyanobacteriales; family JASJDA01; genus JASJDA01. Next base: position 5,898 of record JASJCW010000090.1, on the reverse strand, counting down.
ATAATAATTACTCCAGAAATATAGTTGATAATTCTCATTCTTCTCGGAGTAATCCATCTAGAAATTGAGCCGACTAAGGTCGTCAAAAATAACCACCAAAGAGCCGAGCCGATAAATACTCCTGCGATCGTAGTAGCTACTGAAAGAGAATTTTCAAGTTCGATCGCTCCAGAGCCAGAAAATAAAGCCAAGAAGAAAAAGATAGTCTGAGGATTAGTTAGTTCGACTACAAAAGTAGATAAATAGGCTGTTTTAAAACTGACTTTTTGAATATTAATTTTATTTTTAGGAATTTTTTTCAAAAATGTTTTAATACCTAAATAGCAAAGAAATAAAGCACCAAATATTTGTAATAAAAATTCGCTTCCTGTTAAAAAAGTCGATAAATATTCTAACCCCAAACCTGCTATAAAACTATACAATGAATGAGCGGACGCTGAACCTAAACCACTGATAAAACCTATTAATGAACCTTGTACTAGCGAACGATTTATGCAAAGTACCCCGACAACACCGATAGGAGCAGCAACAGAAAAACCAATAGTCAAACCAGACTGTAGCATATAAATACTCATTTTATAGCTCCTCAAAATCTAGATAGCATTGCTTATTTTGAAATAAATCGTCTGCTGCAAATAAACAAGCAATCGCGCAAATTTAATACCATTTCTATTTAAGATTTCTACAGTTGGAGGATTGGGGTTCAGAGGTCAGATAAAGCTTTAGCAGCTCCTAGCTTTTAGGATTATCTTTAGTCCGATCCGTCAGAAATAGTATTAATTCCTCTGTAGCTTTTCTTCCAGTCTCAAGATATAGCTAATTCCGAGTAGAAAAAATCCCGATTAGTTAAGGAATAAATTTCAGAAAAGTTAAGGTGTAAAGAAAAATAAAACAAAAAATCGCCTTAACTTGAAGTGCGATTAACCGAAGAAGTTATTATCAGATAATATCGAGCAAGGTCGATATATAAAAACTATTTAATCCTCAGCTAAAATGATGCGATCGCCGTCTTCTTTTTTAGCGCGATCGAGCAGGTTAGAGCATTTTGTCAGAAAACTTTCGAGTTGAAAGTTGCGATCGGGCAATACTGCAGCAATGCCAATATGGAGGCTAAAATTGAAGTCACTCCCGACAATTTCAATTTTTTTAACGCGATCTAGTAAAGTTCGCGCCATCGCTGCGCCTTTTTCGATCTTTAAGTCCGGCAAAATAATGCCGAAAGTCGTATCTTGATAACGAGCAATTAAATCTTGAGATCTTTGAAAGATATTTTTAATTGTTTGTGCTGTTTCAAAGAGTAATTGTGCTTTAATATGACTGTTTTCATCGAGATCTAAACGATCGATCTCTGCAAAAATTAAAGTGAGGGGAGTTTGAGTTTTACTAGCCTGATGCCAATTAAAAACTAAATATTCATTAAAGCGATCGCGACTCGATACCCCAGTCACGCTGTCGATCGCCGCTAGTCTTTGTAATTCTTGAAGAGCTTGTTGCAGTTGAGCGTTTCGAGCTAAAAGCTCTTGTTGCAGTTGTTTGATTTTAAGTTGATTTTCGATCCGGGCTAAAACTTCAATCACTTTAAAAGGTTTATGGATGTAGTCAACAGCACCGACAGAAAAAGCTTTGACTTTATTCCAAGGTTCGTCAAAAGCGGTCACAAAAATAACTGGAATATCTTTCGTTTTAGGATTGGCTTTAAGTTTTTGACAGACGCTATAGCCATCCAATTCTGGCATACAAATATCGAGTAAGATCAAATCTGGTGCAGCTAAATTAATTGCTTCAAGGGCGATCGCGCCATTAATAGCTTGACGCACTTGATAACCTTGCTCTTCGAGCAAATCTGACAATAACTTTAAATTTTTGGGTTCGTCATCGACTAATAAGATGTTAGCTCGAGTTAATTTTGCTGCTGGAGAACTAAGAAATTGAGATGAGTTATTCATTGTCGAAGGAATCTCTTGAAGATTCTCGCGATGCTCTCGTACGGGAGAAACTTGCCAATTGAAATTGGATCGATCGAGATGGTGATGCGATCGCATTTGTGTTTCGAGAATAGGTCTGACGTTTGATTTAGTGACTTTTTCTCCTATAGCTGTTGAAAGTAAATGCCACAGTTTGGGAGCAATGTCGTGTTTAATGTATTTGCAGGAATAACCACATTCATCGGCAAATTGTTCGTAAGTTTTGCGCTCTCCTCGTAAAGTGGACAGCAAAATTTTTCTGTGGAGATCGCTGCAATAAGTATTTGTTTGATTGTGAATTAAGCTTTCGGCTAATTCAAGAAGGCTTTCTGGATTAATCATTGAATTTCTCTATTGTAAGGTTAGTTCTTCCCGTCGGGATAATCTATAAGACAAGTTCAATAATTCGCTCTAATCGATTTTTTTTGAGTCGAATCGGTACGCTGTGCTTAAATCTCAGCTATCGATCTGAGAATGTGTTTTCAGTTTTGAATAATTGATGAAAAAGAGATTGCTAAAGAAATATTAAATAACTAATGAGATTAATTAGTGTTTAGAGTTAATAACAGCTTTGTTTAATAATTGGGATTCAATTACGGATCTAGTTGCTGAAATCTCTTACTATGTCTGAATTCTAACTCTCAAATCAATTTTAGTAACCTAGCAATACAAACATAAGTTGTACCTGACAAAATCCATAGCCATTGCTATTGGCTTGAGTAAAAATGCTCAAATGTATTTTACACTGACCTAGCAAAATAAATAGGTGTTTTAAATTGTATGGATATGACATAATTTTTGATAAATTAATCTCGGGCTAAAAGCTATTGCGCGTTGTCTGCGGTTCAAATCTCTAAACCATTAATAATCATCAAGTTATAGAGGGCTTGAAGTCGAGTTTTGGCTTGTAATTTGTTTAATATGTTATTGACGTGAAACTTAACCGTACTATCGCTAATGTAAAGTTGCTCGGCAATCTCGCGATCGCGCAATCCTGCTGCAAGAAGAGAGATTATCTTTTGTTCTCGATTGGAAAGTTTCTGCTGTTCTTGAATGCAATTTTCAAGGCCCCAATTACCTCCTTTCATTACGGTTTCGACTACTTCACGCAATTGTTCTGAAGTAACCGAGAGGTCGATCTGAGCTTTGGCTTGGCTGGGAATCGTGTTTGAATTACGATCGACCCAAATCAGGAAATCGCTAGTTTCGATTAGAGAAGTTCGATCGCTGATGAGAGGAATGTGAGGTTGTACTGTCTGAGAAACCCTCAAACCTGCTTGATAAGCTAGCTCGGTCAATCCTTTTTGCAGCAAAGGTAAACGACATTGAATGCTAACAGATAACTCCGAGGCTAGTTTGGCTGCGGAAGAGAATTTTAGCAAAACCTTAATCGCTTTCAGATTTGGTTCGGTCTGAATATTAAGAACTCCACCAAAATAGGATACGATTTCAAATAAATTGCCAAAAACAGATCTTTGGAAATCTTTAGCATCGTGACAAATTGCCGGTAAAGTAGCTGCGATCGCTTCTAAAGAAACTGAATCTGGTTCGTAGGTCAAGCGACAGTAAGAACAATTTAACTGTTTAAGGATCTCACCAACTTTGAGAAATACTTGAATTTGAGATAAGTCGATACTTTTTTCAGTTCCTATAACTGTCAAGTTTGTCTGACCGAGTATGTAACTGAGGCTGTCGGAAAGTGAAAGATTGGGAAGGGTAATTTTTGGCGCGATCGCCTGCCGATCTTGTTTTTGTTTTTGATATTTTGAGGCCATTTCTAGAGCAACAGTTAAGGTAGTACAGAAGCTTAACAATATTTCTAAAAACTCCGGTTGCATCGGATTTTGGTTAAATACCCCCAGCACCCCAATTACCTTATTGCTGTTAGTTAAGGGATATCCGGCAAAACTTCTGAGATTATTGGCGATCGCCCATTCAGGATATCTCAGCCAAGACTCGGCAGCTAAATTATTACTTAATAGAGAGACGCGATTTTCAGCGATTTTACCGATCTTAAATGACCCGATTGGGATGCGACTAAAAGAGCCATCGGTGCGAGTATATAATCCAGATGATGCAATCAAACGCAACATTTTATCTCCCGGTTCGACCAGCCAAATTCGCACGAAACTACAATCGAAATGCTCGACCAACCCATCCGCAGCCAAGCGAGCGATTGCTTCAGGATCTAAAGAGGTAGAAAAACTTCGAGCGATTTGATTGGCTCGTTGTAAATCCCAGACTAATGTTGTATCAGCAAACATATCCGAATTAACTTTTCATGAATTAAACTACATTTTAAACTGTTAAAAAAATCAAACAGATATTAAATTTCTCAATTTCAAGAATATTTAGAGCAATTCGCGATTAAATCTCGGAAATAAGTTCGATAATTGGCTCGAATTGATAATATCGAGCTAAATCGCCCAGTTGCCGCGCCAGATCGGGATATTCTGCTTCGATTTGCCCAATTAATTCTAGAACTCGTTTACCTTCTAAGTGACTGGTGGCTTCTTTTAGCTTCTGCAACCATTCACAAGGCATCTTGCTTAAAGCTTGTGATGTAAGTCGCTCTAAAGGCTCGTCATCTGGCTCTGTCGTTTCTGTCATCTTAGTTTCTTCCTCCTGATAAATAAATTCAACCTCTAAATATTGAATCAAAGTTGACCAAATAATTGATTCTTGAAAAGGCTTAAAGACATAATTATCAAACCCCGATTTCAAAATCTTTTCTCGTTCTTCGGTTAAAGCACTTGCTGTCAGAGCAATAATTATTGAATTTGAACTTTGTCGGGCCTCGATCGCCCTAATTTGACGGGTAGCTTCATATCCATCCATTTCTGGCATTCGCAAATCCATCCAAATTAAACGAGGATGCCAATCTTGCCAAATTTTTACAGCTTCAACACCGTTGCTAGCTTGCTTAACCAAAAATCCAACCGAGGTTAATAACTCGGATAAAGACTGACGATTTTCAGCAACATCGTCGACGATCAGAATTTTATATTGGGGTTGTGAAGGGGCTAAAGCAACTACTTTTTGATTGCGATCGCTCCGATCGCGCGGATCTAAACTGGGACGAATTGGGATTTTAAATTTAAAACAAGTCCCCACCCCGACGATACTTTGAACTGAAATTTTGCCCCCCATTAATTCAATAAACTTTTGGCTTAAAGCTAAACCCAAGCCAGTCCCTTGTTTGCTAGCACGACCCGAGCTAGTTTGCTCGAAGGGGACAAATATTTTTTCGATCTCATCTGGAGCTATTCCAGGGCCGGTATCTATAACTTCAAAGTCAAGTATTTGAGTATCTGCTGTTGTTGCTTCGCTGGCAAAATTACTCACTTTAACCGTCACGCTACCCTGTTCGGTAAACTTAACTGCATTGCTGATTAAATTAATTAGCACTTGTCGCAGTTTGCTCTCATCAGTATAAATAAATTGAGGGGTATGAGAATCTAGTTTTAAAAACAGCTTAATTCCTTTTTCTTTTGTTTTTAAAACAAACATTTTTTCCACAGATTTTAATAAACTATGGAGGTCGAAATTACTTTGGTTGAGATTAATTTTACCTGCTTCAATTTTAGAAATATCCAAAATATTATTAATTAAAGAAAGCAAATACTCGCCGCTACTGTTGATAATTTTAATTCTTTCTTTTTGTGAGGGTTGAAGGGAATTATCTCGATTTAAAAGTTGAGCGAAACCGATGATGCTATTGAGGGGAGTACGGAGTTCGTGACTCATATTTGCCAAAAACGCTGATTTAGCTCGATTGGCGGCTTCTGACTTAGCCGAAGCAATTTTTAATTCTGCTTGGGTCTTTTGCAGTTTGGCGATCGCCTCCTGTAAATTATGGTTAGATCGTTCTAGTTCCTTTTCAACGTAAATGCGATCGCTTATATCAATAATAAACCCTTCAATAAATAGCAAT
>JASJCW010000089.1 GCA_030065265.1 Prochloraceae cyanobacterium | reverse complement strand
TGAACTGCAACGACAATCAATCCAACCAATGAAAATATTGAAGTTCCTGTAATTGCTAATTCCTTTATCTTCATATTATGTTTTCTTATCTCCGCAAAATATCTGCTTTATTTTAAATTCAATTTAAAACGACATTTTTATCCAAAGTAACACATAAAAATTGAACTGCAATAAAATGCGATCGAAATATTACTTTATTTGTGTTTGCGATCGCATTCTTAGCTTGACATGAGTACAGCTTGATTTCTAAATCGGCAGAGATTTCGCAAATTCTCTTCTCACCTGCATATCAGCCGGAAAGTCAACCTGTAAAATTACGCAATTTAAATTAACATAAACATATGTAAAGTATTGGAACATTTTATTTAAAGGTGAATATACTGATTACTAAGCGTTCAATATCTAGAGCGATCGCGTTGTTGTTTTAAATAAATACTGGAGTCGAAATAAAATGCAAGTAACTGCACGCGCAAAATACAATCAAAACAAATTTTCCCTAGCTAGCATCAAAACTTTTTTAATCTGGAGTTTTACTTTAACAGTTTGTTTTTTAGTAGTTGGATTTCCTTTAGGCTTTGTTTTAGCATCAATTGGAGTATTAATTACGGTCGCGCTTCATGCAGTTATGCCAGTTAGTTCTGTATTGTTGGTAGGATCGATTTTTTTAGCATTGAACGTTCTAGTAGTATTATTGGGTGCAGCAACATTAACATTCAAAGGAATCAAACCTCAAGATGTTAGTTGGTTGAGCTGGTTACATGGAACAGCAGAATTACAATATAGTAAAACTTACGCTTCTTGCCCTCTGACTTGCGAAATTCCTGAAGGTAAATAACAAAATAAATAGCAACTTATATAACAAATTAGAGTTTTAACTTAGCATAATTAAGCCCGAAATAAATCGGGTTTTTGCTTTTTGAAAACAAAAAAAGCGATCGCAATTTAATGCGATCGCTTCGTATATGGTGTTTAAAAAACTTTCAATCTCAATTAAGCATTATTTTCATCGCGTAATTGACGTTCAATAGTTTCGATTGAAGCGTTCAAACCCGATAATCTTGCTTCTAGATTGTCTCTCATCGATTTGAGAAACTCTAATTTACGTTGTCTCATTTCTTTACGAGAAGATTTAGAATAGCAATAAGGATCGCCCCAGAAAAAAAACATAATTCACACTTAATGATTTTTACTCCTATCTTAAACTAAATACGCTCGTCTTTGAGTTTTTGCTTAAGCGTAAATTGCGATTTAGATTAAAAACTAAGGGCTGCCAAAGTTTGTTTCATAATTGCAGTAGTTTGGGCTGAAACGTGATAAAGTAAAGCTTCTCGATAGACTCGTTGGGCGGGATGGTATATACTTGCAGCACTACCACCAGAAGCGACTATTGCTGCTTGACTGCAACGCCCTGCTAAGGAGATCGATTCGACCCGCAATCTTAATTTTTCCGTGAAACTGTATTTTTGAGAACAAATAGCATCAAACATAGTTTGACTGCATTCGATCGCAGCTCGATCGAGCCTATTGTAACTATCTTTGATAAAAATCAGCTCTTTTTTATAATAAGCATCTTCAATGATATCTAACGCAGCTCGAGCGCAACCCAAAGCGAAAAAACCATGATGAAGAACGTTTTTCTGACTGTAAAGATCGATCGATCTCGGTGGTTTGATCGAAAGAACCCGATCGCAACCTAAAAACCAACTATTAAATTTGGCACTTACCGTATTCGTAGAACCGATCACGGCTAGTTCCATCAATCGAGAAATATGAATTTTATTTTCCGATCCGTGCAAAGGAACTATTCCATAAAGTTCTTGACCGTCTGGTAAAGTCGCACCGACAATAAAATCGTCAAAGAAACCGTAACCTGCGATCCAGGGAACTTCTCCCTCGAGTAAATAACCCCCCGTCACGGGAGTAGCTTTCATCATTGGTTCTCCGTGACGACGTAGCTGAGAAAAACCTATCCCTACCAAGATTTCTCCTTTACCCATGTGAGATAAGTATTCTTGTTGGAGAGATTTGTTATCGCTATTAACTATAAACCACCCAGCACTTTGATGCTGACTTTGTAAAAAAGCTAACGCACCAGAATATCTGGCGATCGACATTTGAAAACGTCGGTAGTCAAGTTCGCTAAATTCAGCACCTCCCCATTTTCTTGGCACTCTCAAAGCTAACAAGCATCGATCGCCCATTCTTTTTAATGCTTCTTTTAAAGCTTTTGGTTCGCGATCTATCTTTTCTGCTGTTGGTGCGACTCTTTCTCGGAAATAATCTTCTGCTACTTTTAATAATGTTTGCTGTTTGTTAGTAGGTAAACTGACTTGTAATTGCATTGGGATCGTTTGTTAGTGATAGTTGGTTAGGTTAAATACGTAATGATTGCTGGTTCTGGCTTTACTAATTTTGGTTTTTTTTATTCTTCTGTCCAGATTAATTTAATCCTTTTTTCAAAACCGCCTTTTTCCTGTTTCTTTTCTCTTTTTACTTTTAATACTTCTTCCGATTTAATTCCTTTGATTGTTAATAAGGTATCGATTACTTCATACAAATCGGCTATTTCTTGAATTAATTCTGTTGAGTTCTCAGCTTTTGATGCTTCTTGTGCTTCCTCAATTATTTTATTTTTAAGTGCTGCGACGAATTCTGTTTTTGAAAGAATTGTTTGTTTGTATTGTTTTTGAGACTTACCAATAATTTCAGGGATTTTATCCCTCACTAATTTATTGTGTTCTTTACGCATCTAAGTTTAGAATATTTCTCTAGATTATCGGGCAAAATTAAGAATATTATTAGTTCAAATATTTAGTTGAATATTCTAGTGCTGAGTCTAATTTTTCCTTAAAAGTTTATTGAGTTTAAATTCTATCTTTAGATTGCTTCGCAACCTCAATCGCGATCGCAGCTCAGATCGACAACTAAAAAATTGCGATCTCGGAATTTAAGATCCATCAACTTCTCACAAAAGTCAAGCTTAGGATAAAGGATTGTAAAGTCTTTCCCTTAGAGAGGATCTCTTTTTAATATTGGTAGTTTAGCAACAAAATAATCTTGTTGGCGACCAAAATGGATCGCCCCAAAGCTCTCGATCTAAGTTAGTTTCAAGCCACGATATTTGTCCGAGTTAAGTCTAAACTTGTTTGATTTTATTAGTATTTCTTAACTTTACCCGAAACAAAAGTCAAACTTTAGCATTCTTAATCATCCTTATAAGCCGCCCCTAAATAAAGTTTAGCCACGTTTGGATCGTTTAAAAGCTCTTGACCGCTCTTACAAAAGCGATCGCGGCCGTTTTCTAAAACGTAACCTCGATCTGCGATCGATAAAGCTTTTTTTGCATTTTGCTCGACTAAGACGATCGCTTTGCCACTTGCTTGGATCGCTTTAATGCGATCGAAAACATCTTGAACTAAGATCGGCGATAAAGCAGCAGTCGGTTCGTCTAAAATCAGCACATCGGGATCTAACATTAAAGCTCTTCCCATTGCCAGCATTTGCCTTTCTCCTCCCGAAAGAGTACCAGCTTTTTGTTTGCTTCTACTAGCTAATTTAGGGAACATCGTATAGATTCTTTCCTTTTGCGATCGCAGCGATCCTTTGGTAATAAAAGCTCCCATTTCCAAATTTTCTTCAATCGAAAGATTTGCAAAAACATTAGAAATTTGCGGGACGTAAGACATTCCCAGTCTGACAATGCGATCGGAGCTAAAACCGGCAATATTTCGTCCTTTAAACTTAATTTCTCCTCGCTCGGGACTTAACAGTCCGAAAATAGTTTTCGCTAAAGTTGACTTTCCTGCGCCGTTAGGGCCGACAACCGTAACTAATTCTCGAGGAGCGATCGTGAAGTTAATCCCTTGTAAGATATTTAAACCTCGAACGTAACCAGCATAAACATCTTTAACTTCTAAAATATTTTCCATTAATAAAAATAAACTATTACTGTCTTTTTGATTTCAATTTACCGCTCGATCGAAGTTGCCAGACTAACAAAGCAAGCAAGAAGCAAAATAATGATTATTCTAATTGTTATCTGAGTTGCAATGACACAATCCTAAGTCAAATTTCAATTAGATTTGTCGGCTTTTCATTCCGAAATTAAGCAACTCTTGCAAAAAATTATTCATTATTTCTGCTCCTTACTCGTACCTGGAAAAAAAATTGCTCTGAGATCCCGAGCAAAAATTTGCCGAATTGAGATTATTGTGGAGTTTTTTGGAGATTGGGTCTTTCTTCGGCTAAAATCGCCCCTTCAACCGGACAAACTTGAAGACATATTCCGCAATCAATACAAGTTGAAAAATCTATCCAATACCAATCCGTTCCTTTAACGTTCTTACCCGGCCCGGGATGAATGCAAGCTACCGGACAAGCTTCAACGCAATCTGCTATGCCTTCGCAAGTTTCAGTAACAATTGTATGTGCCAAAGTGTTCCCTCTCTTTCAATTTTCAATCCTAAATGCCTCTGGATGAGTCAGCTAGATACGTAATTAATTATACTTTTAAGTGTCTTTGGATTTTAAAATAACAAGATTGAATCTGACATTTAGACTTTTTTGGATTTACAATCTAGTTAATTTGGGTTTGCCAGTTTTTCAGATTTGTCTGTGCTAAAATTTACGAAAGACATACTTTAAAATCGATCGATCTTGAGGTAATATTTAATACCTAAACTTAAAGATTATTAGATGAATAAAGCAAAAGTAGTTCTTAATTATTATTCTAAACTACTTAACAAAAATTGATTTTCGGGCTAAATTAGTAATTCTTATAGCTAAAGCTAGGTTTAAATATAAAATTAACGATATGCTTACCAAACACACCGCGCCTTTTCAGTTTTTAGAGGAAATAGCGAGAAAAAAACTTTCTGGATACATTTTTGTTACCGATCCAAAAGACAAATCTATTGTTTGGAAAATATATTTAAACCGAGAAAAACTTTACTATGCAACCAGTGCTAACGGTCAAAAAGAGAGGCTAGCCTGTTTGTGGCAACAGCAACAAATCAACCTACCTTTACCTAAAATATCTTCAGGACAATGCGAATACAAACAATTATGTAGTTGGTGGATTAGTAAAAAATTACCAGAATCTAGTTTAAGAAAAGTAATAATTAATTTAACTCAAGAAGCTTTAGGGCAAGTAATTTCCTTTGAATCTACTCAAGTAGCATTTTACCCAGAAACAGAGCGAAATCCTCTTTTTATCGATTATTATTGGCAAGAATTATGGGAAATATCGGAACATTTGAACCATTACTGGCATAAAATTCGTCCTAATATTCATTCGGCTTTTGCCCGTCTGTATTTGCATGAAAAAAAAGTTCCCTTATTTTTCAATTTGTGGAAACAACAAGATCGACAAGTTAAAAACGATACATTTTTCCGGGATCAAAAGCTATCTTTTTGGTTGATGTATTTGCCTAAAAGATATTCAATTTATCAATTAGCAGCAGAAATTAAAGTTAATCCGCTTCATTTAGCCCATCAATTTCAAATATTTACCAAGCAAAAAGCGATCCACGTTTTACCCTACGGTCGCAACCCTAATAATATCATCGAGCAATATCAAGCAACTCCAATTCGCCCCACGATCGCTTGTATTGATGACAGTAAAACGGTACAAAAGCAGGTGAAAATGACCTTAGAAACGGCTGGCTATAGCGTCGTCAGCATCCTCGATCCTTCTCAAAGCCTCAAAGCCGTGGTTCAAGCCAAACCAGTATTAATTTTACTCGACATTAATATGCCCAATATTGACGGCTATCAATTATGTCAAATGCTGAGAAAATCGAGGCAGCTCAAAGACATTCCCATTATCATGCTGACCGGAAGAAATACGGCAATTGATAAAATTAGATCGAAAATGATCGGCGTTGTCGATTATCTCACAAAACCCTGTAACCCGAACAAGTTAATTGAAACAGTAGATCGCACCGTTAAATCACAAATGGTAGTTTAGAAGTGAAACAACCATAAAATCAGGGAAATTGTCGCGAAACTCATCACAGTAGAAATCAGGATAGTTCTTGCTACCCAAGGGGAATCACCGCCAAATTCTGTAGTTAGAATGTAGGCATTGACTGCCGTGGGCATTCCACTTTGTAAGACCAATACCTGCCAGTCTAACGTTTCTAATTGCAAACAATAGCCCACTACTGCGGCGATCGCCGGTGCTACCAACAAACGCATCAAAGCAGCAAAAGCTTCCGTTATCCCGATCTCAAAACGAGTATTAGCCAATTGCATCCCTAAAATAATTAAAGCAACGGGGATAGAGGCTTTCCCCAGCAATTCAATGCTGCGATCGAAGTTAAGGGGTAATTCTTCAATCGGCAGAAAACGCAATCCCAATCCGGCAATTAAAGCCCATAATAAAGGCATTCTCAAAGTCATATTCAATCCGGTTGCAATGCCGCCACCTTTAAGCATTGCCGGGCCGAAACCAAATAATAAAATACTCGAGCCGATCGTATAAATAAGACCTCTTTCTAAGCCGATCTCGCCCAAAGCAAAGGTAACTACCGGAATACCCATATTGCCATTATTAGGAAATAAAATAGTTGCAATTAAACTTTGTTGCAAGCTTTCGGGAACACTTAAAAGTTTACTGCCACACCAGACTAATAAATAGAGAATTATTGAAGTAATGCCAAGACCGACAAGCAAGCGAATTGCATTGTTAAAAGATAAAGTCGTACGATACAAACTATCAATAATTAAAGCCGGTACGAGAATGTATAAAGTTAATTGAGCTAGAGTTTGATGTTCTAAAGCCAAAGTACGATTGGCAATAACGCCGATTAAAACAATCGACCAAACCGGAACGACCGCAGATAAAAGAAAAGTCATAAGATTTATTTTAAGAAGGGCGCAAAAGTTTTGGTAAAACGCGATCGCAGCAAAAAAGAGTCCCGGAAGCAACGCACAAAGGTACGGTCACTAAATTCAACAAAGGAATGCTAATCAAAAACAGACAAATTAAACTAAAACTGCCGCTAGCTGGCAAGCTTTTGAAAACAATTTTTAATTTAGCTCGAAATTGAAGCCGACGACGCTCTAAAAAAGCATCAAAAAAATCCAAACAAACTAGAGTAGCCGTTAAAGTCAGACCGCCAACGCTAGCTATCATCGTCCCGAAACCGGGAATTAAATTAAACAGCAATAAAGGTAGTCCGATCGCGATCGTCAGGGCTATTTTTTTAAATTCAAAAGCGATCGCTCGCCAAATATCTCTGACTGCACCGACTTCAACTACTTCCAATCTTCCGGTGCGGATTTCTTCTAACTTTTCTGAAAGTTTACCGTACCAAGGCGCGCCCAACAGCGTCCCAAATTGTACCAAAATAAATCCGGTCAAAACAAGCAAGACAACAATTAAAATCAGACGGAGCAAGAAACCCAAAGCAAGGATAAAATAGTCCAAAAAGCCCAACCAAGCCGGAAGATTAGCTTGCAAGCGATCTAGCCAACTAGCAAAATAATTAAGCAAATCTCCCAAAAGATCCCAGCCAAACAATAATAATCCAGCGTACAGGAAGATCGCGATAACTACATTTAAGAGAATCGGGATGAACAGATATCCCCACAAATTTGGGTTGCGAAAAAAAAGCCCTAAAGTCCGTAAGGGATATGTCGCTCCGGTTACTAATCCAAATCCACTTAATACTTGCATTCTCTTATTTCAACCGCTTTTAGGAAATGGTATTTTTTAAAGCTGCTTTAATATCTTCTGTTAAATCGATCGCCGCTTGTTTTGCTGCCCGACGACTTTCCTGATAAGCTGGTAATCTCTGAGTCACTGAAATTGGTTCGGCTACTGTCAATTTTGCTTTGCGCTTGGCTAGTTGGGGACGATAAGGAGCTTTTTCACCTTCTAACTTACTAATAAAGCTAGATAAAATTAATGTCGTCTCAGCAAAGCGATCGAAACTGGGTTTTTCAAGAATATAATTGCCAGTTACATGAACAAAATGCTCTACCAAACTCATGTGTTGCATCCTCATTTTGGCTTCTCGAGCTACCCAATTAGCTAAATTCCTCTCTACTTCAGATATACTCTTGAAATCTGATATGTCTTCGCGATAGATATAATTCCAACCAGCTTCTTCTATGGTGCGACATCGTTCGATTAAAGTGCCCCTACTTTTAATTGCAAAATATTCTTCAGCTACTTTTAAAGCGTTATCCAAAAGAACGTGCAATCTTGCAATCAGAATTTGATTCGGAATAACCGTTTCTTCTAGATTTGGTTTAGCTAATTTGCAATGATAAAAGCGAGTGTAAAAATCTTCCATCTTCTCTAGCAAATGTTCGCTGAGATTTAACAAACGCTGATAGTAAAATTTTTCTATTTCTTGAAAATTAGATTTTTGTAAATCTGACTTTAAGCCGCTTTTAGCTTCTAATTGAGATAAGAGATTGTCGATAATATCCCAAGAAGGATTGAGATAAGTATATTGAATGCCCAAAGGAAGAATATAAACTTCTTCTTGGCGATCGGCTTTTTGCAAATCTTCAGCACACCAAAAACCCAATTGGGCCGTCCCCGGTTCTAAAGCACTTACTAGTTCGCCGTAACCGTTAATCCCCCCTTCTGGGGCAAGGCCGAGGGGAAATTTGCCGTCGCTCGAGATTTCTCTTAAAATTCGCATTGCTTTTAAATCTCGAGACTTACCCCGACGTACCGGAATTCCTCCCATTTTAGAAAACAACCAGCCCAACCATTTGCCACCCCAAAGAGCAATGCCGCGATCGTAAACGAAATGAGAATGTACCGTTCCTTGTAGATTTAGACCCATTTGCCGAGCCTTTCGGGGGACAATTCGCGAGATTAAGTATAAAGTCAGAAAGGGATCTTCTAATTCCGAGTGACGAACCGCAATAATGAGACGAATTTTTTTAGCCTGAAATTGGGAATAAAGTTTTACTAACGTTTCGACATTTTCGGTCTCAATTTCAGTAACTCCTGCCATTAAAGAAGAATTAACCCGAAACCTGACTATAAATCTCAGAGAATAGTGAACTATTTTAGTAACTAGTAGATTAAACTGCGGAGGAATGAATTCCAGTTTAGGTTGGGCGTAATCCATAAAATTTGACCAGTTTAAATTATTCCCCTCTCAATTTTAAACGGAGAGGGAGGGATTCGAACCCTCGGTGACTTGCGCCACACAGCATTTCCAGTGCTGCGCCTTCGACCACTCGGCCACCTCTCCACGAGCCGCAGTTACCAATAGTACATTAAAAAAAAAAAAATAGCAAGAAATTTTTGTAAAAACTAGAGATTATATTATCTTTTAGCCCCTAAATCGAAGCTAAAGGCTATACTGAAACGCAAATTCCCAGAATCCTGTTGAAACTTGAATTATGACTAATTTTTACAGCATCAAAATTCACAACCGTCAAGCAGGCACTCATCAAACTTTTGAAATCCCAGACGATCGCTATATATTGCACTGTATCGAAGAATTTAAAGAACAATTGCCCTTTTCTTGTCGCAATGGAGCTTGTACTACCTGTGCGGTTCGCATTCTTTCGGGAGAAGTATATCAACCCGAAGCAATGGGACTTTCTCACGAATTGAGAAACAAAGGCTACAGTCTATTATGCGTCAGTTACGCGCGATCTAATCTTGTCGTCGAAACTCAAGATGAAGACGAAGTTTACGAGCTGCAATTCGGGCGTTACTTCGGTAGGGGTAAAGTTCGTTTTGGCATTCCGATCGAAGAAGACTAAATTTAAATAATCTCCGTGCTTTGACGTAGTACAATTTTCTCAAAACAGGCCCGATCGAAAAAATAATGACTCAAAATAGCGACCCAGATCTGGCGATATTTCTCGATATTGCTACTGAGGCGGCAATGACTGCTGGAGCAATTCTACAACAGTATTGGGGAAACTTAAGCCAAATTGAAGAAAAAGGAAGACCCGGAGATTTAGTTACAGAAGCAGATCTACTTGCTGAAAAAGCAATACTAGATGTTTTGAGCCGTCACTTGCCCGATCGCGCAATTTTAGCCGAAGAATCCGGTCAATTAGGAGAAGTCGACGCAACAGACTACCTTTGGGCGATCGACCCCCTAGACGGTACGACTAATTACGCTCATGGCTATACAGCTTCAGCAGTTTCGATCGGATTGCTAATTAAAGGTATTCCTGCAGTGGGAGTAGTTTACGATCCTTTTCGTCAGGAATTATTTCGAGCAGCTACGGGATTGGGTGCGACGTGCAACCGCAGGCCGATTCGAGTTTCAGAAACAGAAGAACTAGGTAAAAGTCTTTTAGTAACTGGTTTTGCTTACGATCGCCGCGAAACTAAAGACAATAATTATGCTGAATTTTGCTATCTAACTCATCTGACTCAAGGGGTAAGGCGATCGGGTTCGGCAGCTTTAGATTTAGTAAATGTTGCCTCGGGACGGCTTGATGGCTACTGGGAAAGAGGTCTCAGTCCTTGGGATATTGTTGCTGGAATCGTCATAGTAGAAGAAGCAGGAGGCAAAGTAAGCGCGTACGATCGCACCCCGATCGATCTTGCTTCGGGTAGAATTTTAGCGACTAACGGCAAACTTCATTCCAGTCTCAGCCAAGCTTTAAAAGAAACTCCGGCTTTGAAAACATGGAATTAAAAAATACCGATAGTAAATTTGGCAGCAACAAAATATTCTCGCAAGTTTTCAGCTACAGAAAGATTAGACTATCTGTTATTTGTTTGTCTGCTTAATTACTAAAATAAATCTCGTCTAGTTCGGCAAAATAAGCTTGTCAAGCCTAGCGATTAAAAAGTATAAGTTTGTAACTATAAAAAACCTAGGACATACTAGAAAAAAACGCTTCTAGCACTAGCAATGAGACAAACTTTTACGGCTTTTGAAATTAAACAAGGACTTTTTAAGCTCGAACTGATCGATTATCACGCTATTTTAGGCGTGGCAATTGGTGCAGACGAAAAAGAAATTCGCAAGCGATATCTTTGTGTCGCTAGAAAACTCCATCCCGACAGTTATAAAACTAAAAGCGACGGCGATCGCCATTATGCCAGTCAAATTTTATCTAAATTAGTCAATCCTGCTTACGAGAATTTATATAAGAAAAATTCCCGAATCGAACATCAAATAATCTTGCAGCAAACAGCTCAAAAATTGGCAGAAAAAGAAGCAAAAATAACTATTACTAACGACGCGATCGCTAAATTATATAAAGCCAAAGGTAATGCTAAATTAATCTATCAAAGAATCGTTCAAGCTTTAGCTGCAGAACAATACGAATCAGTCGAAGAAGCTATCGATCGCATCGGACAAATGAGCGAGTTAAATGCAGTCTATTTAACAATTACAAGCGGCAAAGGATTAGGAGCTAAACCTAAATACCAAACACCGACACCACAGCCAACACCACCCGAACCGGAAACCAAAGCACAAAAACCAGAAGTCAAACCAACCCCCACCAAATCAGAAAGTAAAGCACAAGCTTACATTCGTCGGGCAGAAGAATACATTGAAAAAAATGACTTTACTAAAGCCAGAATAGAAGTAGATGATGCTTTAAAAATTGAACCGAATAATAGCGTAGCAAATGCTTTAAAAGGTTTAATTTATCTCAATCAAAAACAAACTTCAATGGCAAAAATTTATATTAATAAAGCTTGTCAAGCCAATCCTCAAGATCCGACGGTGATTAAATGTAAAACAATGCTAGATAAAATTACTGGAAAAACTCAAGTAAATTCAAAGAACTCCAAAAGCACTTCCTCGTCTAAAAAAGGAGATGGTAAATCTCAAAGTCGCGGCGGCTTATTTGGTTTGTTTGGCGGGAAGAAAAAGTAAAACTAACAATCGCAAGTATAGAGTACCGTTAGCCTTAAAATAACAAAAGTAAAATAGATCGACCCCAAATACACAGCCAATGATTTATCAACCACCAGCCGGAGCTAGAGATTTATTACCTCTGGAAGTAGCCCAAAAATGTTGGATCAACGATCGCATACAATCGGTATTTCAACAGTGGGGATACCAAAGAATAGTGACTTCGACTTTGGAAAAATTAGATACAATCTTGGCTGGAGGAGCGATCGAACCTTCTACAATAATTCAATTACAGGATAGATCTAGAGAAACTCTCGGGTTGAGACCGGAATTGACGGCTTCGATCGCCCGCGCTGCTGTCACTCGTATGGATGGCAACACCATTCCCCAACGGCTCTGCTACCGAGCAAATGTTTTCCGCAATCCCCCTTTAGGCAGCGATCGCGGCCGTCAGCTAGAATTTTTCCAAGCAGGGGTTGAATTACTCTTTGCTGGGGGTTTAGTTGCCGATGCAGAAATTATTCTCTTATTAGCCGATTGTCTCGATCGCCTGGGTGTGGAACAATGGCATTTAATTATGGGGGAAGCGGGACTGACTCGCTCTCTATTGTCTCCTTTTCCAGAATCTTTACAAAAACAAGTTCGCAATTGTATTGCCAGTCTCGACCGCGTTAGCATCGAAAATATGGATATTTCTGCTCAATTGCGCGATCGGGCTTTATTATTATTCGATTTGCGCGGCAATCCAGCCGATGTGTTGCAAAAAATCGCCAAGATAGATTTAGACGATTCTGCAAAATCAATTGTCAACAATCTCAAATCTTTAATCGAACTATTAGAATCTAGCACTCACAAGCCCTTACCTTTAATTTTAGATCTCAGTTTGGTCAAAGATTTTAATTACTATACCGGAATTGTTTTTGAAGCAGTTTCTTATCAAGACAGTCGCTGGGATATTTTAGCTCGCGGCGGACGCTACGACCAATTATTAGGAGTGTACCATCCTCAAGCTTGCAGTTTTCCGGGGATTGGTTTTTCTTTGCAAATCGAGGATTTACACGCTTGTTTGCTCTCTAGTTCTAAACTTCCCCAACAAACTACCCCGAGCGATTGGTTAGTAATTCCGACAACAAAAGATGCGATCGCCTCTGCTTTTACTTACGCGCAAAAATTACGCCGTAAATCTCCAGAAATGTTAAGAGTTGAAATTGAAACGAGCGATCGCACTCCCGAAGCAGTTCGTCAATATGCTCGCAGTTCGCGGATTCCTAATTTAGCTTGGATAGAATCCGATGGTACTGTAGAGACTGAAACTTTATAATTTTATTATTGGTTTATTGTTAATCCTCAAATTTCTAAAAAAGTAACACGCGGAAAATTTTGCTCAACTATTCTGTTTTAATTTCAAACAAGATTGGGCAAAATTAGATTCATTATCTTCAAAATTTTTTTCGCTAGTTAATATAAAGTCAATAGCTGCACGATAGCCTTCTGGAATAATACTTTCAGCATAAAAATGGTCGAATGCGT
The DNA here is from genome assembly GCA_030065265.1 of Prochloraceae cyanobacterium. GTDB lineage: Bacteria > Cyanobacteriota > Cyanobacteriia > Cyanobacteriales > JASJDA01 > JASJDA01. The sequence goes on along the minus strand of JASJCW010000089.1, from coordinate 4,112 downwards.
TCATAACTGAATGCATAGCTTTTTGAGTATGAAGCGGTTCGTCAATACCAATATCCTTATGAAGAGGTAAATAACTCACTTCTATCCATGCTGAAAATTCTTCAGAGGTATTTTTTTTAGTTCCCCAATCTTTAATAATTTCAATAAGTTGCTTTTTAGTAATTTTTTCTTTCATACTATTTTATAGCAATATAGTTTTTGAGTATTTTTATGTCGCAACTAATTCTAAATTTAGCAATCTAGGAAGCGATCGGATCGACTTGGCAAGATTACTGTTTTAAAAAACTCTCGCCGATCGAGTAGAAAGATCCAAAGATCGACGAGAATAATTAGTTAATTAGTTATTTAGCAGTAGAAGCAGTTGCAGCTTCTTCTTTGGCAGAATCTTGCTCTTTTGTTTGAATTAATTCCACTTTATAACCATCTGGATCTTCAACAAAAGCAATCACAGTCGAACCGTGTTTCATCGGCCCTGGTTCGCGAACTACATTTCCACCTTGAGCTTTAATCTTGTCACAAGCAGAGTAAATATCATTTACTCCCAAAGCAATATGACCGTAACCGTTACCTAGGTCGTATTTTTCGGTGCCCCAATTGTAGGTTAATTCGATAACTGCGTTTTCAGATTCGTCTCCGTAACCAACGAAAGCTAGAGTAAACTCTCCTCCAGGATAATCTTTTTGGCGAATCAATTTCATGCCTAAAATCTCGCAATAGAATTGCAAAGATTTTTCTAAATTGCCAACTCGTAACATAGTATGTAGGACTCTCATGGATTCTTCTCTCAAATTTATTGATATTTGCTTTCCTTCTTAATTGTATTGTTATTAAAAGAATAAGTAACAGTTCTTTTTTTTATTTCATAAAATTAAAGCTAGATCGATGAGAATTTTTTAAAATTAAAATCATTTATTGATTGGGTATAGCTTGGTTTTTTCTAATTTTATTTCGATCCCCATTATCTGAAAGAATGATAACAATTATATTCAATATAAAATGCTGTTATCTTTACGATCCTTTAATACAAAATGACAGCAAAATATTGTTTAAATAAAGAAGCTATTCAATAAAATTGAAGAGAATTTTAGCGATCGAAATCACTAAAAAGTTAGATCTAGATCGATCTTTTTCTAACAAAGCAAAAAGAAAATTTAATCTAGCTAAATCAAGTCGGGCTAATCAAAATATGTGGAGCAAAACTAAATCTTAACAAAGAAAATAAAATCTTTGTTAATGGCAAAATAACCAATTTAGTTACTTAGTTAGATTAAGAAAAGAAATGAAAAGGTAGGTTATTTAGTTGCAATAAAAAAATATAGCCCTACAAATTTTATTGCAAGTTAAATAATAATACTGCTGCTTATCAATCCGTTATTGTTTGGTGTAAAAATACCATGCGACTTGTAAATAATTTTCGATTAGATAATATACGCGGCGATTTATTCGGTGGATTAACAGCTGCGATCGTTGCTTTACCCCTAGCATTAGCTTTTGGGGTATCTTCAGGAGCTGGTGCAGAAGCAGGCTTGTATGGAGCTGTTTGTATAGGTTTGTTTGCTGCTTTATTTGGTGGCACTCCTTCCCAAATTTCCGGGCCTACGGGGCCGATGACAGTGGTAATGGCAGCAATTTTTACCACTATGAATGCTACAAATCCAGAAACTGGATTAGCAATGGCATTTTCTATTGTAGTTTTAGGTGGCTTATTTCAAATTTTATTTGGCGTGTTGCGTTTGGGTAAATATATTACCTTAATGCCTTATACGGTAATATCGGGATTTATGTCAGGTATCGGCATAATTATCGTTATTTTGCAATTAGCACCGTTTTTAGGTCATCCAGGATCTGGTAGCGTCGTCGAATCTTTTTTAAACATACCGGCTTTATTAGCTAATCCAGATCCTAAAGCAACAACTTTAGGCGTGATTACTTTAGCGATCGTCTTTTTCTCGCCGCCAAAATTAAATAAAATTGTTCCTTCTCCTTTAGTGGCATTAATTGCTTGTACTTTGATATCGATTTATATCACCGATCCCGGAGATTTAGCGATTATTGGAGAAATTCCCACTGGGTTGCCGACATTCCGTTTACCAACAATTAACTTTCAAGAATTTGGCTTTTCTCGGGTAATTTTCGATGCCTTAATTTTGGCAACATTAGGATCGATTGACTCTTTATTAACTTCTTTAGTTGCCGATAACATTACTCGAACTCAACACGATTCCGATCGCGAATTAATCGGTCAAGGAATCGGTAATATGGTTTCCGGTTTGTTTGGCGGATTGCCCGGTGCGGGGGCAACAATGCGAACGGTTGTTAACGTTCATGCTGGGGGTAAAACTGCTTTATCGGGAATGGTTCACGGTGTAGCATTATTATTGATCGTTACTCAAGCAGGGCCGTTAGCCGAACTAATCCCCCATACAGTTTTAGCCGGCATTTTGCTCAAAGTTGGCATTGATATTATCGACTGGAGTTTTCTCAAAAGAGCGCATCGCGTATCTTTGGGTTCGGCTGCAATTATGTACGGTGTCGTATTATTAACCGTATTTGTGGATTTAATTACTGCCGTAGCCGTAGGGGTTTTTGTTGCTAACCTGCTAACGGTTAAAAATCTAACCGACTTACAAATTAAAGAAATTAAAGCAGTAACATCCCCTGACGATGAAGCTCCTCTATCTCCAGAAGAAAAGCATTTTCTCAGAAAAGCCGGAGAGAAAGTGATGTTATTCCGTCTTTGCGGGCCGATGAGTTTCGGTGCGGCCAAAGCAATTTCTCAACAAATGGCGATCGTCGAAAACTACGAAGTTTTAATCTTAGACCTCAGCGACGTACCTTTAATAGATGTTACTGCTGCTTTAGCGATTGAAAATATGGTTAAAGAAGCTCGCGAACAGCGTCGAGAAGTATTTATAGTTGGAGCTGCATCCTCAGTTAAAAGAAGATTGAGACGCTTGAGAGTCTTAGATATTATTCCCGAACAAAATCAAGTCAGCGATCGCCTTGAAGCTCTAGAAAAAGCTACTTTTGCGATTGAAAGATATTCAGCAGAGCGGATTCGGCAACTTTCAAAGCCAGAAACTAACGGCCAAAGAACAGAAATAGAATCAGTTTCCTCTAAAGATAGTTAAATTTTTCAGGGCAGGGAGGGAAAATAATCGATTGGTAACTTTTCCCTCCTTCGATTTTGCTTCGTTTAAGGATAAAAACTCAACTGAGGCAAACCATAAGTTTCGTCCCAACCCATCATTAAATTCAAACATTGCAGTGCTTGACCGGCTTGACCTTTAATTAAATTATCGATCGCTGACATGACGATAATGCGATTGGTGCGGGGATCGACTTCAATACCGATGTAACAAAGATTTGTCCCGCTAGCCCATTTAGTTTGAGGATAAATTCCACTAGGTAAAATTTTTACAAACGGAGAAGAGCGATAAAAAGCACTGTAAATAGTGATTAAATCTTCCCTAATTAAACCCGGATCGCGCAAAGTTGCATAAACCGTAGCTAAAATTCCTCGCACCATCGGAATTAGGTGAGGAGTAAACTGAACCTTTAACTCGTATCCTGCTAGTTGGCTGCAAATTTGTTCGATTTCTGGCGTGTGGCGATGAGCTGCAACTCCGTAAGCTCCTAAAGAATTATCTGCTTCTGCCAATAATAAATTAGTTTTTGTTTTTCGTCCCCCTCCAGAAGTTCCCGATTTAGCATCGATAATCGCAGTTTCAGGAACGATCAAACCCTGTTTGAAGAGAGGAGCTAAAGCCATTAAACTAGCTGTTGGATAGCAACCAGGACAACCAATTAAAGCAGATTCTCTAATTTGGTCGCGATACAATTCCGGTAAACCGTAAACAGCACTGCTAGCAAGCTCTCGATCCTTTCGATCTCTTTTGTACCAAGCTTGGTAAGTATCTAAATCTCTAAATCTATAATCGGCAGACAGATCGATTACTTTAACTCCTTTTTCGATCAACTTTGGGGCTAAATCGCAAGCTAAACCATTTGGTAGGCTCAAGAAAACAGCTTTAGTCCGAGCTGCGATCTCCTCTATATCGATCGCTTCAATTTCGAGATCGATTAAATGGGCTAAATGAGGATAGATCGTC